>CAYTSI010000088.1:0-13404 GCA_964440465.1 uncultured Spirochaetales bacterium | reverse complement strand
AGGCTTATCTTGAAAAAGAGAAGAACAGCCTGCGCGAACCGGAGATGATCGATTTCCTGGAAGAACTTTTCTTTCTGATCGAGTGAAGAGAGAAGCGGTTAAAGCATTCGAGACAAAAACGGCATCGTAGTGCGGTACTGTTAGAAAAGGGAAGATAGACAAAGATCCCATCCTCATCAAATCCGCCCTCAAGAACAATAGGACTGGTGCAGCTCTCTGAAAAGGGGCTGTCGAATACCGGGCATAACAAAAGAAAGACACGGCAGAGATATTGTGTACTTCTCCTGTGATGAACAGATATATTCGCGCAAACGGCGCGACAGATTCCCCCCCAGCCTTCCGCCGACGCGCGGCCCGATACCGCAACTCTGCAACTTCGGCTATGACGTGATTGTGTTTGTCGGTGAAAGCTTGTTTCTGCGCTGCCGCAACTATCAGGAAATCAGGATAGAACCGGAGCAGGCCGGGTTTTCCGTATTTCAGAGCCAATGGTCGGATCTAGGTTGACCCAGTAAACCTCTCCCCGTTTTACCACTCCCATTCAGTACTTTCCTCGCCGGGAGGGAGGTCGGCCCAAAGTTTTTCTGTTTCCGACGGCCCAAGTTCAGTATTATAATTATCGAACCACCCGGCCCTCAGCGGTTTCGGTTTCTGTATAACGATATTTTTTCCCTTGAGCCGAATATCAGCTTCCGCGGCAATATCACATTCCGATAAAAAAGGTGAAGGAATAATAATTCCCTTAGAATTGCCTATTTTTCTGACTTTTACTCGCATACAATATCCTCTTACCTCATGTTATAACAAAGATATAACAGATACCGCGTAATTGCAACTTTGAAATTACATCCCGTCCGCTGCTTCGATCATTTCCCGGTGCCAGTACAGCAGTTCCCGTTCCATTTCCCGCCGGTCACCTTCCACATCGGCAAGCACCCGGAACACCGGTTCGGTGCCGGAGCCCCGCATCCAGATGTAAGCAATTGGCCGGCCCTCCACGCAATAAAACTGGATTTTCAAGCCGCCGTTCTCTCTGCCGGTTCTGTATTCCGGGCCGAAGCCGTACCGTTCCTCCGTCCCTTCGGTGTTGATTTCCTGCCAGGAGACAATGCCGTACTTCCGCTCAAGTTCCGTCTTTTTTTTCGCCCATGCCGCGGTAAAGACCGTTTCGTAATTAGCCTTTACAACGGCGTGGTCGGTGGTACGAATCCGCATAATCGCCTCGGGCTCATAGGCTGAAGTTGTGATGAATGTGGGAAGACTTTGTAGAACGCCCGCCAAGGTAGTCCGGTTCCCTCCTGCACCTCCGCTTTGCCCCGAAACCTTAAGCCACAGTTGGAACGGGCCCTCTAAACACAGGAGTTTTGCCGCGGCAAAAACCGTACTTAACGGGTCCCGTACCGCGGAGGGGTGAGTAATATTGCCCCCGTTCGATCCCTCCCCGAGAATCCGGACGATATACCCCTCTTTCCGGAGGCGGCGGGCCAGATTGACCACATTCGCCTCCCCCACTTCCGCGCGAAAGACCTTCGCGTTAAAGACCCCGGCAATCCGGTCGATCCGCGTCGAAGTGGGCCCGTTTACCGCTACGGCAACCTTCCCGGTAAAGCGTCCCGTTTTATCCGCCGCCGCGCCGCCGCTGAAGCTTAAAAAGCTGAGCTCCGCAAGTACCGCCAGGGCAAATACCTCCTGCGCTTCGATAATCCGGGCCTCCTCCGCTTCAAAATCGTAATAAACCAGGTTTCCCCGGTCGCCGTCGTTGTCGGGAACGTAGCCGAGCTGAAAGGAGGGGGTTTCTTTTGCCAAGCGGGCGAGCTCGGCCCTGCAGAGGTCGAGGGACCTGCCTTCCGGAACAATCCGGTGGACGATCTGCCGGGGCCTGTTGTTGAGCAGGACCGTTTCGAATCCCGCTTCGGCGAATATGTCCCGGTCGATGGAGGTCCCCCGGGCGCTGCCGTTCAATTCTCCTAAAATGCCGAGGGGACGCGACGCGGACGCTTCCCGTAACGCGGAAAAGAACCGCTCCTGTCCATCCGCTTCACCGGAATTGGAAACCACCTGCCGGGTAAAACGGTAATAGGCGCCGGCCGCCGCTTTTTTCCATTCCGCTGCGGAACGAAAAACCCGTTCGACTGCTTCGGAACCGACCGCCGCGGCCTTTCGGCAGAGACCGTTAAGCTCCTCCGGGGTATCTACCGTTTTCCGGAATGCATCTATCAGCTCCGCCGCGGCCTTTCCGCCGAGGACACCACCGTCGGTAAGACCGAATTTGACGCCGTTATGGCCTATCGGATTGTGGCTGGCGGATATATAGATAAAACCGTCTACTTCCGGAGTTGTCCGAACGTAGGCCATAATTTCCGGCGCGGCAACAATAAACAGGTAGCGGACGTCAACATTTTCCGCGAGCAGAACGCGAATTATCATCGAGGCGAGAAGCGGGCCGGTGCAGCGCGCGTCGGTCCCGACCGCGGCTGCATTCCCGCGCCGACGACCTTTTTCCGCTCCATCCGCTTCGAGGTCCTTCTTCAGAAAATCGGCAAATGTTTTTGCCATTGCCGCCGCTAAAACCAGGTCCGTAGGCAAGACCTTTTCCGTAGTGCTTTCCTCGTTTCCATCGGCCGCGAATACTTTCCTCCACCCCGACGCTGAGAGGATAAGAGATGACAAATTCGGGGAACTGTTCCCCTCCAGGGGTATCATCTCGGGAGAGCCTATCGGAAGCTGTGTTACCGGATCGATAATCCGCATGGCAACAGAATACCGGGATCGAGTTGCTTACGCAATATCCCCAATACATTTTCTGAAGCCGCGCGGGCGGCAATCCCCCGGGGCCTTATTCGGAGGCGAAGAAAACATAGTCCCTAAATTCTTCTTCCGGATTTCCGTCCGCGTAGGGATGGGACTCGTTCGCCGCCGTATGGCAGGTGTAGCAAAAGGCCTCTTCAATTACCCGTTCATCTCCGGTATTCAGGTTTTTCACCACCCAAACCCATCCGCCCCTGGCATTCGGATGGTCTGCCTGCTTCACCATGGCGGTAATCATCACCGGCTCCGCGCCGGGCCCCGGGTCCAGCCCTTCATATACCGCCTTCGCGATAATGGTCCCCTCGGGATATGTAAAGCCGCGCCTGCCGTTGTCCTGTGATATTTCGACATCCCTCCCCCGTTCATTCATATAAATAATCCGGTAATTGCTTTCATGTCCCGGAACAGGATAATCGAGTTCGACTTCATGAATCCTTTCCCAGTCGGAATAATTATCCGGTACCGCCGGGACATCTTCCTCTTTCCGGCATGATAAAAAAAGGACAATTGCGGCCATTGCCGTCAGCGCGATTGCTATACCTCTCATACATACTCCTCGTCTGTTTCACTCAGCCCTTTTAGGATATACACTTTTAAAAAATGCTGCTTTCCCTTTACCTTCAGCTTGTAGGGACCGTCTACTATCGCCTCGTTTTTTACCTGCCGGTATGCGGTATCGCTGATAATAATCTGCAGCGGTTTCGCGGCATCACATAAACGGGAAGTCGTGTTTACACTGTCGCCGATAACAGTATAGTCCGCCCGGTCCTCCGAACCGATCATTCCTAAAATTACCTCGCCCGTATGTATTCCAATCCCTACCCGAAGGCCTCCGTAACCGCTCTTTGCTTTCAGTTCATTACAGATATCCAGCGCCGCCCTGCAGGCGTCCAGCTCGGGCTGCTGCTTGGCAAAAAGCGCGACCACTTCATCGCCTACATACTTGTCAACGTCCCCGCCGTGTTTGCTGATCATCATTGTCTGCATGGTAAGCATCTCATTCAGATAGCGGACAACCTCCTCCGCCTTCCTGCTTTCGGAGTAGGAGGTAAATCCCCGTATATCGCTGAAAAACATGGTAATTGAACGGACCTCACCCCGTTTATCCGCCCGCAGCGATTCGAGGGTGGAGTTCGAAACATATTTCGACAGCATAAACCGCTCATGCAGTCCCTCTACCATCGTATTGACCGTGTCTCCGAGCTGGCCGATTTCATCATTGTTCGGGATCGTTACTCGTTTGTCGAAATCGCCGCCGGTTACGCCCGCGCAAACTACACCTATCGTTTTAACGGGCGAAATAATGGTATTTGTTAACAGCTGGGTCAGCCATATGGCGAGTAACAGCACCACACCGAAAAAGAGAGAACCCGCGATAATAATGGCCCTGCGCTGCTGCATGACCGACTCGGTTACATTACTCCTGATGTCGATCACACCCCGGACGGTATGGGTGCTTCCGTGACAGTTTGTACACTTCGGCAGGTTCAGCAGCGGCTCGTACGAGCGGATAAAAATGTCTCCTTCCAATTCGATCCGGTCAAATGTCGAACTTGGAGGGGGGGCTACCGCTTCATTGAACTGTTGGTTAAAAACAATGTCCGGTTCGCTCTTTTCAGTCTGCCGGGGTATAAATATCATGTTCCCGAGACGTGTGTTTACATCTTCTATGGTATAGTTGTCGGAAAAGGCCTCGACCCCGTTGCTCCGGTAGAGGCGGATTACATATTCGGGATTTCTTCCCTGAATGTCGTTAAAAAAATTCACGGCAATCGGAGCGTTGCCGGGAAGCATAAAATTTTCTATTGCCGTATATAGAATTTCCGTCTGCTGATTTAAATTGTTCCGTGTTGAAGATTCAATGGTGTTGAACAGTGACCTGGCAAAATAAAAAGTCACACCGCCAATTCCGGCAATCAGGCTGATGAGAATAATAACATTGATTTTCCTCGTAATGGGGGTAAATCGACTCTTTTTCCGCTTTTTCCGCATCTCTTTGCCAATTACTATACATGAATTGCAATAATTTTACCATACTGCTACAATTTCCACCTGGGATTATTTGTTTCTTTGGGATATACTGTGGCAGAAAAGGAGCGGAAGGTGAAAAAAGTAATACTGTGGTCTCTATGTTTCCTGCTCATTGCCCCTTCCGCCTTTTGTGAATACAGCGTAGGGGCCCTCAGCTTTCATCTGCCCGCGGAATGGCAGACAAAGCAGGAGGGGATGAGCTTTTTTTCCACGGCCCCGGACAGGGAGTTTTTTATTTCAGGAATGGTTTTTTACGGACTGCCGGACTTAGAAACGGCAAGAAACGGCATTATGCCCCTTACACGGGACATGTTTTCCGGGTTCAGCATTATAACGGAAGAACAAGCCGCGGCATACGGCGATTTTCCGGCCGTCATGATAACAGGCAGGGGATACTATAAGGGGATTGAATCGATTATTCATATGCTCGTCGTGCAGGCGGACGGCCACTACCCTATTCTGCAGATTTTCGGAAGCAATAGCGGATGGGCCGATAATCTTTCCACGGTGGATAATCTCTACCGGTCAATACAACTTTCATACTGACAAGGAGACTCACCAATATGATTTACAGCTACAAGGACAAACAACCGGACACGGAAAAAGCGGTATTTATTGCCCCCAGCGCCGATATTATCGGGGACGTGACCTTGGGAAAAGATGTTTCCGTCTGGTTTAACGCGACAATCCGCGCCGACCTTGCCGCGGTGACCATCGGTGAAGGAACAAACGTACAGGACAACAGCGTGGTCCATGTGGATAAGGACGTGCCGGCAAACATCGGGAAAAACGTCGTTATCGGACACAACGCTATTCTCCACGGCTGTACCGTTGGAGACAACTCCTTAGTCGGAATGGGGGCCATCGTTTTGAATAACGCGGTAATCGGAAAAGAATGCGTTATCGGCGCCGCCGCCCTGGTTACGGAAAACAAGCAATTTCCCGACCGTTCCCTTATCGTCGGCAGCCCCGCGAAGGCCGTCCGGACTATATCGGATGCCGACGCCGAGCGCCTCCACGAAGCCGCGCGAGGCTATATCGAAAAAGGGAAAGCAACCCGCGAGAGCTTACGGTAATTACGCCAAATCCGGGGGACCGGTTATTTTCGCGGTAAGGACCCGTTCTAAAAACAGCTCCGACCCGTCGGCGGTGGTGGTAATTCTATCTTCGCTCAGCAATTCCGTTTCCGTCTCGCTTGTTCCGGCGGTCCGCGCCATTTCAATAATTTCCTGGAGTAATACCGAGGACGCCCTGCTGTTCGCGTTTTCAAAATCGGCAAAATCGGGGGCCTCCGCCAGCCCCTGGATGCTGAATGTACCGTCCGCGGTAGGGACAATGTTCAGCCGCTTCGTTACCGTAATAAAGGAGGTAATTGCCCCCACCGCGTTTGCCACGTCAGCGTTTTCAGGAATGATAATGTCTGCCTTGACTTTGCCGGGAATATCTTCGGTAAAAAAGCCGACCGGGGCACCGAGGCCCACGATAGGATGCAAGAATTTCGCCGCTAATTGAAAACGCCCGTTGCCGCCGGACAGGATATTTTTTAAAATCGCGGAACATGACGGGCATGTGTCGATGGCCTCCGTATGCTCGTCCAGGTCCAGCTGTTTTTTCATCAACTCGGTAATCAGGCGATCGGTAATTCTTCCGAAGACGAGGGAAGAGAGCTCCTCCTGTTCACACTTCATTCTCTTCCGGACAATCCGTGCCAGCATTTCCGCGCTCATTTTGTCCCACATATCCATCCGGTCTTCGATATGCAGTATGTCCGTGGGGGTCAAACCGCAGCGCTGCAGGATGTAGGCATCCTCCATCCGTTTCGTCTGCAGCATGATCCAATGTCCCGCGTCAACCCGGTCGGTAAGCTCAATAAGAGAACAGGGCCTCCCTTCCAGGGCCTTGAGGACTTGTTGTTCCGAATCTGACAGTTCAATGTCCCGGACCATGCCGGTGGGAACGAGAAACTCGAGGGGCAGCGTCGTGGTAAGATAGTAGTCCACCCGTGTTTCTATATATTCCATTGGTTTCGTCAAATCGTATCGTGCCCCCAGCCAGGAAATCGGCGCTATCCTCCTCGGGCCGATGCTGAGTTTCTGCTCCACGTACAGAATTTCACTGTCCCCGCCTAAACCGAGGGTGCTCATATCGAGGGCACGGACATGGGTCCGCCATCCCCCGACTTTCGCCCCCTTCGGACAGACCTCCACAAGGCCGCCGGTAATACAGCCGATATCTGAAGTCGTTCCTCCTACATCGAGCACCGTGGCATTGTCTTCCCCGGTCAAATATCGGGCACCGGCAATGCTTGCCGCCGGGCCGGACAGGACCGTTTCAATCGGCCGCTCCTTTGCCATTTCGGCACTCATCAGCGAACCGTCACCTTTTACAACCATAATCGGGGCCGTTATTCCATACCCGGTTAGAGAGGCTTCGATGTCCCGCAGAAAGGTTTCCAAAAGGGGAATAATTCGCGCGTTCAAGACGGCCGTGTTCGCCCGGACGTAAAAGTTCAGCAGGTCCGACAATTCGTGGCCGCAGCAGACATGCAGCCCCGTTTCCTCCTCGGCAATTTGCTTAACCAGGAGCTCGTGGGCCGGGTTGACGGAACCGGCGTATCCAGATATGGCAAATACTTTTACATCATCATCTGCCTGCATCCGCTGCACCACATCCCGAACTTCTTCCGGATCTACCGCTTCCTGTTCATCCCCGGCAATGGTCAATCTTCCGGAAATAACCGCGGCGGGATCATTGTCGATCTGTCCGGGATCGTAGGCGCCGGAGGGCATGAGGATAAGACCTACCTTCTGTCCGTATCCCTCTACGATGGCGTTCGTAGCCAGGGTAGTGGAAACCGACACCAGGTCAATTTTATCCAGATAGGCGGTATCCAGTTTTGAAATGGCCTCTTCGATACCGATGGTGAAGTCCCATTTCGTTGTCAGCCCCTTCCCTTTCGACAAAACTTTCTTCGCCCTGAAATCGTATACCGCGGAATCGGTATAGGTGCCTCCGGCATCAATCCCCAGACCGTAGCGCCGGCGGCTGCCTCCCCGCTCTCCCTTTCGCGCGGCAACCCGGACCGTACCTGCCTTCCCTTCACTTCCGCTTCGAGTTTCCTCCCGCTTCCAAACAGGAACGGCAATAAGCCCCTTTCCCTTCGGGTCATATTCCGTTACATGGTCCGGCGGTACGTAGAGCATTTCCCTCGTGGTTTGGTCCTCGCTGATAATCAGTTCGAGAAGATGCCTGGTACCTTCTATCCGTTTATACTCCCAGCCGAATTCCTTTGAAAGGTCCTCGGCATAGGAGGCATATTTGCCCTTACTGCCGGCGCCGGTATCGATAAACGCCGCCCGGGAATAATTTTTCTGCCAGGAATTGTAGAACCGGGATATTTCTTCGGCGTTTTTTTCACCGTATTTCTTCTTGAAGTGTTCAAATCCCGCCTTTCGGAGGGCTTCATCCTTAGACCGTGCCGCTTTAATTTTATTGCCCTGAGGCTGGACCTGTTCCTCGAACCACCCGCCGGAAATATAATACGTGCCGGGGTTGTCTTTAAACTCCCGCCGGTACGCGCCGTCGGAACCGAGAAAAAGGGCGATGCAATCGTGCACTTTCGGAATGGTAAGCGGAGTATTCCGGGCGTAGAGGCCTACGGTCCCCCGGCCGCAGATTCCGTAGCCTATGGCAATCCGGTCGTATTCGTCCGTAGCCGAGGCTTCGTCAATTTTTTCCTGCAGCATGGTCCGCAGCTGGTTCGGGACTTCATGAAGCCCGCCGTCTACGTATTCAACATCAATATCGGCATCGAAATTTCCAATTATTTCCTGCAGGTCCAGACGCAGCACGCCGCATGCTATAACAAGTACCCGTTTTCGCGGTTCATGGGACATTGTACAATCTCCAAAGGTTATTTGTATCAGTATACTGTTTATTTTTCCGCGCGGCAATCTGCTCGCGACGTATCCCGATCCCGGCCCGGGAAGCTCGATATTGTTTTATCGTTTTTAAGCTGCTTCTCAAAAAACGCCCGGATTTCTTTTTTGCTAATTGCCGCTTTCGGTTCTAAATGGGCTATGGAATCGTCTTCTATATACAAAATAGCTTGTATGTAATTCCTTCAACTACCCGTTTTGCTTGTTCAAATATAGCTGCCAGCGCTTCAATTGAAGCAATATTAAATCGTTCTACTTTATCAGGAGCAATGAACCGCCAACGAGGACATACTTGTGTAAAAAAGGTGCCTCTTCAATATATGTCCGCAGTACCCGTGCGGTTTCAGGACGCAAGTATTCGAAACTTTTTTTCCCGTTCACTCTTTCCGCCTCTGAAGAAATCGGCTTCTATATCCATTCCAAAAAAATTCCTCGCGAGAAAATAGTTACATTTTTTAAACCGAAGATCATGTACCATTGAACTCTTCCAGATTGCCTGTATATCTTGTTTCCGATAAAGGGTAAACAGCTCCTGTAAATCCGGAAAATCCCCGTATTGAAGGACTGTTTCAATAAGGAGCGTGTCGCGGGCGGGACTATACTCTACCGAATCATCATAACTCCACAGCAGTCCCTTTTCCCGCACCTTGTTAAATAACGCCTCTTTCCGCTGTTCCGCTTTACGCTCCATTAGGTCATACTATGACAATCGGGATAAAATGTGAAGCAATCCCCCCCCGCTTGCGGCCGCCTGAAGGAGTCTCGAAATATGGCGGCTTGAAGAGAGGCCGCTTTTACCGTAGACTCGACCTATGAAAAAGCTTCCCATCGGTATACAGACCTTTCAACGGATGCGGACCGAGAACTATTACTATGTGGATAAAACACGCTACATTGCGGAACTTGCGGCGGAAGGGGTCTACTATTTTCTTTCCCGGCCCCGGCGATTCGGGAAAAGCTTGTTTTTAGATACGATAGCATGTGCCTTCTCAGGTACGCGTGAACTTTTCGAAGGATTATTTCTTGATTCCGCTGAAGCTGCCTGGAACTGGGAACGGAAAAGCTCGGTTTTAAAAATCGACTTTTCAGGAAGCCGGGTTACAAACCTGAAAGAATTGTACGCGAGGCTCCATGTAATCATCGACGGCTGGGAGACTGAATTAAAGCTTCATCACACAGAAGGGTTCCCCGGGGAACGGCTTCTTACACTGATTCCCGAACTGTCCGCGAAAACGGAAGAAAAGGTCGTTTTTCTTGTCGATGAGTATGACAAACCGATTCTAGATACTATAGAAAAACCTGAAATCGCGGCTGAAATCCGTGACGGATTGCGTGATTTCTACGGCGCCCTCAAGCCCCTCGATCCGCACCTCCGGTTTGTGTTATTGACGGGTGTATCGAAATTTTCGAAAGCGGGAATTTTTTCCGGACTCAACAACCTAAACGATATAACGGTTGATCCTCGTTTTTCTGCTTTATGCGGCTATCGGCAGGAAGATTTACAGACGGTTTTCAATGAACTGTTTAGCGATTTTGATTCCGAAGAAATTCGTATTTGGTATAACGGATACAGCTGGGGAGGCGAACTTGTATACAATCCCTACGATATCCTCCTGCTTTTCGCGAAAAAAACATTTCGGGCCTGGTGGTTTGAAACAGGCACACCCAGTTTTCTAATAAAACTGCTGCGCGAAAAACCGCGGACTATTCCCGATATGGAAGGCCTTGTCGTTGGAGATGATCTGCTTGGATCGTTTACAATAGAGAATTTAAAGCCGGAGACACTTCTGTTTCAATCCGGCTATCTCACCATTAAATCATGGTCCAGTAGTCCGAGCCGAGGAACGTGGTATACGCTTGGATTTCCCAACCGGGAAGTGCGTGAAGCGTTTAACCGTCTGATGCTCGATTCTTTTACAGATGATCGATCCGCTTTTCCGCCGGACCGGCAGCGGTTGTGGAAAATTTTCGACGCTCCGGACCCGATCGCGCTGAAAATTGAACTTCAATCGCTTTTTTCTTCACTGTCGCATCACTGGTTCACAAAAAACGGTATCGCGAAATATGAAGGGTTCTACGCGAGTGTTGTCTACTCCTTTTTCGCGTCGTTAGGATACGATATTGTCCCTGAAGACACTTCAAATAAGGGACGTGCAGATCTGACGGTAAAGACTCCCACCACTATTTGGATTTTTGAATTGAAAGTTATCGGGGTGGACAAAACAGGAGATGACGCAAGCCCCCTGCAACAGATCAGGGAACGGGGATATGCTCAGAAATACCTGCGTGACGGCCGCAGGATAGTACAGATCGGAATTGTCTTCGACCCCCTGGCAAGAAACATAATAGGCTGGGAAATGGAATAGAGCTGTAATCTTTACGGTATTATATCGCGGGTGATATTGAAGAATAACAACCGGTTTACCAACCTTTTCCCGCTTATTTCGGTAAACGACAGCGGCTGTACCTCCGGGAAAAGCGCGCCCGCCCCGGCAGCGGGCACGACAACACGCGGAAGGAGAAAACAATGACATCGAGAGAACGGGTTGTACAGGCATTTGAACACAGGGAACCGGACATAGTCCCCCGCTGGTGCGGGGCAAGCGAAGAGTTCCTGGAAAAGGCGAAGCGGGAACTCGGACTCGACGACGAAGGGCTGCGCCGCCGCTTCGGCGACGACTTCAGGCGGGTTTATTCCGGCTACGAGGGGCCGCGGCACGAGCTCGAGCCGGGTGCCACCTGGGAAAGCCCCTTCGGCATCCAGCGCCGGGGCTTAGGCTACGGACAGCCCACGTCCCATCCCTTAGCGGACATCACTACCGTCCGGGAGGCGGAGGACTATCCCTGGCCGGACCCAAACTGGGCGGTCACCTCCCATATCCGGGAAGAGGCGGCACAGTGGGGGGGAGAGTACGCCGTTTTGGGAGGCGAGTGGGCCCCCTTCTGGCACGATGTTATCGACTTAGTCGGCCATGAGCAGCTCTACTTCATGATGTACGACTATCCCGACGCGGCGGAATATCTGTTCAACAAGGTGACCGAGTACTACTATCTTGTAAGCGAGCGGACTTTTAAAGAAGCGGCCGACGTTATCGACATCTTTTTTATCGGAAACGACTTAGGCAGCCAAACCGGACCGCTTTTAGGGGTGGACCTGTTCCGCGGCTTCCTGCTGCCGCCGCTGCAGCGGCTTATCGACCTCGGCCACCGATACGGCCTGAAGGTGATGATGCACTGCTGCGGCGGGTTCCGGCCGCTTATTCCGGACCTGATAAAAGCCGGAATGGACGGACTCCACGCACTGCAGCCGGACGCCGAGGGAATGGACCCGGCGGGACTGAAACAGGACTTCGGCGGGGACATCCTCTTAAACGGGTCTATCGACTCGAAGCGTGTGTTAATTGACGGCAAATCTCCCGCATGGGTACGGGAGGAAACACTGAAAATACTCCGGGTGATGGCCCCCGGCGGCGGGTACGTGGCGTCACCGAGCCACGACACAATTTTAGAGGAGACCCCGGTTGAAAACGTCCTGGCCATGTTCGACGCTGTCGGAGAGTACGGCCGCGGTTAAAATTCCGTTAAATGCATAGCATTTTGTATTTTTTTTGGTATATTTAGAAACATGAGAATCTTCCGGAAAACGGTTACTGCTGTAATCCTGTTCGTCGCGGGAACGCTGTTACTGTTCAGCAGCTGCGGACCGCCGCCGCCGGGGGCCGAGACGGTGAATGTTCTCGACTACACGTACGATACCATGAAGGTCCTTGACAAATTCAGCGGCGATGTAGCGGGCTTTAGGACATTTTTCACGGAACACATGGAGGCCGACCGGGTATTTGAATTCCTGAGAGGTTCCCGGGTTGAAATTGAAAGCGGCTACGGCGACATCTATCCCGGCGTTATCCTCCGGTCGCTGCCGGACAACAATTTACTACTGGAAAAGGGACTGTACGTTACGGAACGGCGAAACAACGAAGCTTTGGTCTCCTTAGACGGGAAAACCTGGTATTCCACCCGGAACGACTTCGACCGGGGAATTGATAATTTTAAAAATTACTACGATTACGAACTGCTGTACCGGCCGCGGGAACGGTATCTCCATATTACCTACAACCTTTCGAGCGGTTTCAACGACACCAGAGAAACCGTTTTCGTTCCCCCCTGGCGCAGGGTGGAAACAATAAAAAAGGGGATGGTTTTCAAGCACCCCGACAAAAACAAAGTCAATTACGATTTAAAACGGAGGATCGTCTACATCCCGCCGGGGACCGTGGTAGACCCGACGTTCCGCTTTGCCGGCAATTTAATGCTGAGTGAAAAGCGCGGGGGGACAATTGAAGTCGATATTCTTCGGGACATTTATCTCTATTACAAAGGAATGCGGATCGGCATCAGCTTCGATAATGTCGATTGGAGCATGAAGCTCTTCTCATTCAAGCTCGGCTCTCTTATGCTCGTTGAGGCGGATAAGGACAATCATATTACGGTCCTGTTTGGTCTCTTTGCCGAATATCTGGAGTAGGGCCCGGGAAATTATCCCGCACCTTGAAACTAACAGCCCCGCGGACGCCCTGCCGCGATTCAAGTTGAAACTCTCCGCCTAGCTGCTGGGAGAGGGCCCTGA
>CAYTSI010000087.1:5263-13474 GCA_964440465.1 uncultured Spirochaetales bacterium | reverse complement strand
GGCAAGTACGGTTGATGCTATCATACCGTAGAGTCCTAAAAATTTCATCCCCAGAAATTTGGCCAGAACACCCATCACTCCGCCGACGAGAATTGCGGTGAAGGCCAACGGCCGGTTAAGCTGCCGCTTTTTGATGAACAGTAAAGCGATGAACAGGGTAGGGACTATGCCCGCGGTATAGATTGCAAATGCCTCCAGCAATATTCCGATAATGTTTGTTTCCCGAAGGGAAGCGATTACCGCCGCTCCCGTTCCGAAAACACCGACGGCAATAACCAGTCCGCGGGCCCAGGAGACACGGCTCTTGTGTAAAATATCATGTTCGATGATAGAAGATGTCATGACGAGGCAGGTATCCACGGTGGAGACGATTGCCGACAAGAGACCTAAAAGGAGGAGCAGTCCCGCTAACCGGGGCAGTTTATAGAGAAATATGTAGCTTAAAACATCCCTGGTTTCCAGATCCGGGATAGTATGGCGGGCCCACACGCCGATCAGCGTTATCATCACCGCGAAGACGATGACCCCGAGACCCGCCCAGAGGGATGATTTTTTCGCGATTGCCGGTGTTTTCGCGGTCAGCAGCCGGGAAAACATCATGGGACAGATAAAATAGGACCCCATGACAAGGGTGAGGTAATACACTAAATCGGTCCACTTGAACTGTTCGTTTAACACTTCGAAACGGAGCGTACTTGTCTGGACCGGCTCTTTAACGAATACGAAGATAACGGTAAAAATGACCGCGATGAAAAGTATAGCCTGCTGCAGGAAGTCGGTCTTCAAGATGGAGCTTTGGCCGCCGAAGAACGAATAGAGTATAATGACCGCGGCAATAGCCGGCAGAACAAGAACCGATTCCCAGCCTGTCATTGCGGTTACAAGTTTCTTCGCCGCGATAAACTGTGCCGAAATAATGCCGATCCATGTTATAACGATAATGACGGACACGAGGACCCGGACCTCTTTGCCCATCGTTTTATCGGCCAGGTCGGGGAGGCTTACCGCTTTCGATTCCCGCACCTTTTCCGACAGCAGGACCGACTGCAGAATAAGGCCCATTCCGCCGACTGCTAAAAACCAGAATGCCGGGAACCCGACCCGGAAGGCGTTGTTTGCCATACCGATTGTCGATCCGCTGCCGATCATCGAAGCAACGAGAGAGACGGTAACAAGAAGCCGGTTCTGCCGTCGTCCGGCGAGAACGTATTCGTTGAAGTTTTTGACCTTTTTAAAGTCGATTATCCCGATTGTAAGCAGAATAACGGTATAGCCGATAAGCAATATCATTGCGCGCCACCTTCCTTCATAAGTTTATTATAATATTCTACCATGTTCGAAATATTTTGAAAATATGTTCCGTATGAAACATTTTGCTTTGACTTTATATATATTTATTACTATATTGCTATCACGCAAAATAAGGAGAAAAAAAATGAAGAAATTTACTTTGCTGTTCGCGGCGGTCCTGCTGCTGATAGTACCGGTTTTCGCCTTTTCGGTTGACAGTTTTAACAACAACGACGCTTTTTTAAAAATCGTACCGAACGCGGAACTCGGGTTTACCAAGGTCCTGTACCACACCCTGCAGTTTGGCGCGAACGGTTATGTATTCGACTATGTTAACAACGGCGGGCAGGAGATCCTCTTCCTGTTTCAGCGCTATTCGATTGACGCGATAATGGCGGACCGGCACACGGTTACCCTGCTGTATCAGCCACTGACGCTTGAAACGCAAACCAGGGTGCCGGCTAGCTTGGCCGCGGGCATGCGGATTGACGATGTTGTTTTTCCCGCGGGCGCGGCCCTCGATTTAAAGTACGGATTCGATTTCTGGCGCTTGAGCTACCTGTTTTCGTTTATTAAAACGGAGCGTTTCGATGTCGGCGCGGGCCTTTCACTGCAGCTCCGAAACGCGTCTATTGTATTCGAGAGTATCGACGGCAGCGGCCTTACCGTCAACCAAAACGTAGGTCCCGTGCCCATTATCAAGCTGAAAGCCCAATACCGTGCGCCTACCGGCTATTTTGTCGGTCTCGAGGCGGACGGTTTTTACGCCTCGTCCGCCATATTCAACGGCGCCGATTTCCCTTTTACCGGGTGGGTTTATGACGCCGCTCTTCGGGGAGGGACGGAGGTAAATCCCGCGACTGATGTGTTTCTTTCGGTCCGGATTTTAGGAGGAGGTGCAACGGGAACTTCCGCTTACGACACATCGTTCTGGACGAAAGGGGTGGAACAGTATACGAGCAACAACCTGACGGCCCTTATCGTAAGCGGCGGACTTCGGTTAAAATAGGAAGTTGTGACAGGTCAAAACGGAAAAGTACTTTTTTTTTATTTTATACTCTTTATACTTGCTCCCTCCCAGGTCCGGGGGGAGCAGTTTGTAATACAGCAGCCGGTAATATCGGTGGACGGTCATACCAGTGAAAATGCCCTCCGTAATTATCTTGGCCTTCGCGGCGGCGAGACGTTCGATTCCGAAACAGCCTTACACGAATATCTGGAGGAAAAAGAACGGCTTCTGCGGAACCTGCGGGTCATAAAAAAGTACAGTTTCGATTACACGGTCCAGGAGGTCGCCGCCGGCGGCAGTCTGGTATTTATTGCCGTAAGCATAACCGATGGGTGGACCTTTTATCCGGTACCGATGTACAAGTACAACTCCAGCGCGGGGCACACGTTTTTAGGCGTTTTGTACGATACCAATATTTTCGGAACCTTAAGCTCGTTCAAACTCAGCTGCGAGTTGAACCGGCAGATGTTCCGGGTGGAAACGTTTGCCGAAGATATCCGTATCGGCCGTGTCCCCTGGAGATTTACCGGGCGGTACGAGTACCTGGAGCAGGCAAAAGAACAGGAAGATGAAGCGGAGGTGCGTTTCAATACCAAAACACTTTCAGCCGGAATCGGCGCTGCTTTGCCATTTTTCGAATGTCTGTATTATTCCTTTTTTCCTTCATTTGAATACCGGTTCGACTACCGGTTTGAAACGGGGACACCGGACACATCGCTCAAACCGGAGGGGGCAACTCTGAGTTATGAACACGCGGCGGGGGCGGATACGGTCGACTGGACGGTCAATTTCAGGGAGGGGTTTTTCGGGGAATTAAAGCATATTGTAAGCTACACGCCGATAACGGGAAGGTGGGTGAACAAGCTCGAGCCGTCGGTCTCCGGTTTTGCCGCCGCGGGACCCGTCGGGTTCAGCGGCAGGCTGAGCGGATTTTACTGGAACGGACTCGAGCGGACCGGGGCCGGGGAGGAGCTGCGCGGTGTTATCGATAATACTCTGTGGGGAGATGCCGGAGCATACCTCAATACCGATATTGCCCTCCGGCTCTTTACAATTAAGAAAGTGATGGAGTTCCAGCCGGGTATATTTTTTGATGCCGGTTTTGTAAAACCCTTTGAGACAGTGCTTACTCCGGAATGTTTTGAATATACCGCCGGCCTCGGAGTGCTGCTGTTTCCACTCTTTTCCCCCGGCATGCTGATCCGCTTTGCCTACGGTTTTAATTTAAAAAACGGCGGCGGTGAGTTTGTTTTTGATTTTGAAGGGTTTTATTAGGCCGCCGGTGGCAGCGGCGGCCGTGGTACCGGGCCTGTTTAATGAGAGTTCGGTACCTTTGCGCCCGCTTCGACAATCCGCTTTTTAATTCCCGTTTTAAACGGAATGGCAACGAGCATGAGAAAAACTACCCCGTAAAGGATGGTTATGAGTGCCAACGCGGTACCGGAACCGATTGTGGAGGAGTCCTTTAAATTTGAAAGTAAAGCGATTGTCCCTACCATGGTCCCAAGGACACCCGACAGAATAAGATAGTATTGCATGCTTTGAAAAAAGACAAAACCTCGCTTCAAATCTTCAATGTCCGCGTCTTTTTTCCGGAAACCGACGGCAAAACTTCTTCCCATCTCCCGGACACTGAAATTTGTCAGCAGCAGGACGAAGGTGCAACCCGGAACCATCACAAAACACGGGATGCTCAGATATGCCTGCACCCTCCCTCCCGATGTAATAATCGCGCCAAGAATGAGCGCGATAAACAATACCGCTCCGACTACATACATCTTTCTCATTGTTTTACTCCTTGTTCGTTATTTTCCAGCGTATCTGATATAAAATGCCCGGCCCGCTGCAGACCGGACACTATTTTTTCATTAAGCTGTTTCTCCTCGGTCAGGTAGATGAATGTTTCCGCGAGGGGATTCGATTTCACCGGCCGGATAAAAAAGAATGTACCGAAGGCAATAAGCAGCAAGGCCGCCGCCGCCCGGGGGAAGGCGAACCGGAATGTGAGGGAGGCGTTATTTTTCCGGTCTTCTTTTTTATCGTCAGCAGCCTGCAGCGGCGGCACAGGCGGTACCTTCACCGTTCGAACGGCTTCCTCATAATAAGAGCGGACCTCCTCTTCTATTTGCCTAGTTGTATACCGATTTTTTTTCATATGCTTCTCCTAAAAACCGTTGAAGTTGTTTCCGGATACTGTGGATCCGGTACTTTGCCGTTCCCGCCGGCAGCCCGGTGATAACGGAAATTTCCCGGTAGGGAAGGTCTTCGTACATCTTCAAGTACACCAGTTCCCGGTCGTCCCGGGGAAGACCGTCGATAAAATCCGCAATAAAGGACCGGAGTTCATTATCAGCCGCGGTCTCCTCCGGACGCGGTGTATTTCGGTCGGGGAATTGCAGTATCTTCTCCTCCTCGAGACCGGCGAAGCCGGGGCCTTGTTTTTTCCGCAGAAAGTCGATGCAGGTATTACGGGCAACGGTATAGATCCATGTGCTGACGGAATATTTTTTCGAGTAAGCAGCCCGGTTTTTATACACTTTCAGCAAAATTTCCTGGACCATATCTTCCGTGTCCTCCTCGGACAGCCCGAAGCTCTTTTTACAGTACACGGAAAGCCGCTGAAAATAGCCGTTCCAAATGTCATCAAACTTCATCTACTCTATTATACGTGGAAATGTGGAAAGGGTTGGAAAAAAACGCATTTTTCTGAAAAATGCGCGGCGGCCTGATACTATGACAGCAGGCCGCCGGTATCGGTGTTACAGTTTAAACAGCACCGCAACCCCCAGCAGCCCCTGGGTTTTGTCGGCGCTCAATACGCTTACCGGATGGTCGAGATCAAAATCGAACTGATTGATGTAGCTTAAGCCGAATGAAACGGGACCTACTACAATATTTGCTGTGCCTTTCAGATTAATACCCATGGACGCGGGATCGCTTATCGTTTCCGCATCGGAGAAGAAAAAGGTGAAATTAGGTCCCGCTCCGAGCCCCAGCCGCAAAAAGAGGATGTCGACGGCTATACCGGCATCGAGGAAAATGTCCATACTCGCGGGTAAAACGAGCAGTTCCCCGGAAGAATTGCTTGCCTCGGCGCCGGGCGTAAACAAAGCCGTAACACTTCCCTGAAACAACAGTATTTTCAGCCGGGCGTCTAAACCGAAGGTAAAATCGGAGGGGTCGATACCCTCGAGTTCAGGGACGTTATATTCGTTGTCCTGTATAAGCGGGAAATTCATAAACGCAGTCGGGCCTAATCTGAATTCGGCGAAAAGTGCCGCCGGCAGCAGCACGATAATACATATAAGGATGATCTTTTTCATTCTGTTCCTCCCGTTTGTTGTTACTGTTAAAGATATACCATAGCAGTTTTTTTATCAGCATTTATACCGGATTGAGGTCCGCCAGGGCCGGATCGATAAAGAAACCGTCTTTACGGACGAGTTTACCGTCAAAATAGATCTCTCCGCCGCCGCGGGCCGCTGTCTGAATACAGACCAAGTCCCAATGGATTGCAGATTCGTTTCCATTGTAGGCTTCCCGGTAGGCTTTCCCCGGCGTAAGGTGGAAGCTCCCCGCGATTTTTTCATCGAACAGCGGTTCTTTCATCGGTCTGTTGATACGGGGATTGACTCCGAGGGCAAACTCTCCGAAATACCGGGCCCCTTCATCGGTATCGAGGACCGCGTTGAGGGCTTCCGTGTCGGAAGAAGCGGCATCGATGATTTTTCCGTCTTTTATGGTCAGGGCGATGCCGGTAAAAGCCTTTCCGTTATACACCGTCGGACAGTTGTACAGTACTGTCCCGCTGATTGAATCACGGACCGGCGCGGTAAAAACCTCCCCGTCGGGCAGGTTTTCCTTCCCGCCGCAAAGTACTACCGGCATCTCTTTAATTGAGAATATAAGCTCCGTCCCCGGTCCGGTGATTCTAACGGTTTCAGCTTCATTCATCATTACAGCCAGCCGTTCCATGGCGGCGGACAACGTTCCGTAATCAAGGCTGCAAACCCGGAAAAAATAGTCTTCGAAGGATTCGAGACTCATTTCCGCGAGCTGGGCAAGCGCCGAGTTCGGGTAGCGCAAAACAAGCCATTTTGTATTCGCAAGCCGTTCTTCGAAATGTACGGGCTGAGTATAGAGCGAGGCGTACCGTTCCATCACCTCGGCCGGGATATCTGATTCATTATAGAAATTATCATGGGAAGTGACGGCAATCCAGGCATCCATCTGCTTCATCCGGTAAAGGTCCGCGGCGGACCACAGGTCCAGCATTTCCGCGCTGCTCCCCAGCAGCAGCCTCCTTCGTATTCCGTCATCGTGAAGCTGCACATAAGGGCAGGCTTCCCGTTTGTAAATCTCGTCGATCAGCACCTCGACAAACGGCCGGGAAGAAATCCCGAACCCTTCGATAAGGACATGTTCCCCCTTCTGTAATGAGATAGAATAGTCTAAAACAAGACCTGCCAGTTCGTTTTGTCTCGGATCTTTCATTACGCGCTCCTTTTCGTCTATTCCCCGTACACCACATTCAGCAGGGTGAAGTAGCTCGTGAAGAACTGAATTTTTTCCTGCTGCAGGGTAACGCGGTCCGAATATTCTTCTATTACCGCCTGCAGATAGTCGGCTTCCTGCCCGGAGCCGGCATCGTGGCGGGTTTTTTCCATGGCTGCCTGCTCCCGGGCGTTGTCTATTTTTAAGCGGTAATATTCGATGTTGCTCCGGTGCAAGTCGAGGTTCAGCAGGGTTTCGGAGATAAATTTTTCGATTTGCTGTTTTCCCTGCTCCAAACTGTAGTGTGAAGCTTTGACTTCCGTTTCCTTCATCATAATTTCCGATTTTAATTTTCCTCCGTCGAAAAATGTCGCCGTAAAGGCCAGGGTGGAAATAAGGTTGTAATCGTCCTGCCCGTACCAGTCCGGCTCGATAAAAGGAAAGCGGGGCCCTCCGTAGGACAGCTCGAAGCGGAGACCGATGTCCGGTTTTAAATAACTTTTTCCTTCGGCAATGTCCAGTTTGTAATCCGCGACATTTTTCAGCGCGCCTAACAGCTTCAAGTCGGTATTGGCGGTATATGCCCGCCCCAGGAGGGCCTCTTTATCCGGCAGGATATAATCATTTTCGTTGATGTCGATGTCGGAGAAATCAATGGCAGCATAGCTGATGTCCTGAAGCAGGGTCGTATGTTTGATGTCCAGCAGCACCTGCTCCTTTTGCTGCCGCAGCTGATTGTCCGCCAGGTTGATCTTTTGTGCCTGGATCCGCGCCTCCAGCAAATCCGAGTAGAGGATAAATCCGTTGTCATATGCCTGTTCCGATATATATACCAGCCGGTCCGCCAGTTCCCGCTGCCAGGCCAGGAGCTCCTCCATTTCGCGGATAAAGTAGAGTGAATAGACGTAGATCCGCAGAGTTGTCTGAAGCTCCTGCCGCTTTTTTTCGATAGAGAGGCGGCGTGTCGCGAGCACCTGCCGGTAGAGGGATATGGAGTTCCGTATTTTCCCCCAGGTGAATACCGGCTGCTCTACGGAAACAATAAATTCATACATCGCCGCCTCCATCCCCTCGTAAATCCGGATGTCCTCCGGCGGAAGAAGTACATCCTCCTGGCCTGCTATCGGATAGGAGCCGAACTGGCCGGCGGTAACACTAATGGGGTCGATGGGGTTCGCAATGTGGCTTAGGCGGATTTGGCCGTCCACGGTTGGAAAGCGGGCGGCTTTTGCCGAGCGCAGGTCGACCGATGTCATTTCTTCTTCTACGGCAAGCTGCCTCAAGTCCCGGTTGTTCTGTACCGCCGCTGCCGCCAGCTCTTCCACGGTGTAGGGTGGGGCGGGACTTACATGCCGGCCGGTATTTACCTCCGTCTCCCGCGACGGAAGCAGCGGCGGGAACAGCGTCAGGAGCAGCAC
>CAYTSI010000087.1:0-5163 GCA_964440465.1 uncultured Spirochaetales bacterium | reverse complement strand
TTTCATTACGGCGCCGTTACTTCGGTGTAATTACTGCTGAAGGAAGTCATTGTGTATTTCTGCTCGTACCCGGTCCCTTCGGTGAGGGCGCCTGAGGAAATTTCGCCAGCGGTAGGAACATACAGATACACTTCCTTTGTGCTTTTTTCGGTGGTATACGTTTCATCGACCCACTGAATGGCGGGGAAAGTAAAGTGGCCGTCCTCGGTGGTGGCATCGTTGAGAACTTCCGCGTATGTGTAGGTGCTGTCCCGGGGGTGGACGTCCGGGCCCGGCGTCATTGCCGAAGGGGCGGTGCCGGCACCTTCGCTGTTATAGAAAACCCAGATGGTAGCGCCGTTTGTGTAGGTCCCGCCCGCGCTGTACCGTCCCTCCAGCGTTTCATTGAACTCGGTCTGTTGTATCGCGATGTCCGCCGCGGTGTAGGTGGTCTCTTTTTCAATCAGGCCGGTTTCCAGGTAGTCTCCTGCCGGGGTCCCGTCGCCGTCGTAGTTTTCACAGTTAAAGCCGTTCCGGTCGACGGTAATTTTTACCTTCCCCGAGTCGCCTAAGGCCTTCGGGAAGGAGAAGGTTTGGGTGTATTCGCCCTCGGCCCCGCTTGTTGTCTGATAGTCGGGTTCCTCGGGGTATTCCGCCGGGTCGAGTGAGTCGGCCACGTAAATGCTGATATTAACGGCGCCTACCCCCTCATTGGTGTTCCGGTTTATAATTGTCCCCTCGACCGTCGCGGGGTTGGTTATCCGCTCGAGCTTGAAAGGGTAAAGCTGATTTGTTACTTCGGAAACAATGTAAACGGGTGTTGGGTTTTTCGATATGCCGTAGTCCCGGTTATAAAACAAGAAATAGACCTCCACCCGGTCTCCCGATTTCCCGTAGGCGGGAAAAAAACTGTTCCAAATGAATCCGCCGAAGGTAAACGCTCCGTCCGCGCCGGTAATGGTGGAAAGGAAGAAATTCGGGCCCTCTCCCTCTTCAACTGTGTCGGGACGTATTCCCTCCTCGGTCCATCTCGTATAATCTTCGGTCCAGTCCTTCTCGTCGTTGTAGAGAAAGATTTCCACATCGCCGATCCCTATCTCCTGATCGTCCTCCTCCCAGGACTCCTTGTCGATGGTCGATCCTGAAATGGATGCGGTAAAAACGGTAGAGCAGGAATAGAGCGGCAATATGACAAGCACAATCAGTACAAAACCAAGTGCGCGTCGCTTCTTTGTTTCAGGCATCGTTTCTGCCTCCTTCTGTAATTTGATAATTGAATTCTTTCTTTTTCCGCCGCCTAAGCAGTGCTGATTCGAGGATGTAGTACAGCACCGGTACGAGAAAGAGGGTAATTAATGTCGATGTTAACAGGCCGCCGGCAATCGCCTGACCGAGGGGAGCGTACATTGCCGAGCCTTCACCGAGCCCTAAGGCCATGGGAAGGACCCCTAAAATGGTGGTAAGGGTCGTCATGAGGATCGGTTTAAGTCTGCTCCCGCCCCCGTCGAGGATTGCTTCGATGAGGTCCTTCTTTTCGCTCTTTCGGAGCAGGTTGATGTAGTCGATGAGGACAATCGCGTTGTTGACCACGATGCCGGACAGGGCGATGACGCCGAGAAACGAAACGATTGAAAGGGTCGAGCCGAATATCAGCAGCCCCGCGGTTACCCCGATAACGGTAAACGGGATCGATGCCATCACGATCAGCGGCTGGGTAAACCGTTCGAACTGAATAACCATTACGGTATAGACGAGAAAGACGGCAATGGCCATGGCGAAAAGGAGGGTTTTAAATGATTCAATCATTTCAGCGGCACTCCCCGTTATCTGGTAGTTGACCCCGGGGGGCAGGCTGATTTCTTCGATCCGGCCGGTGATCCGTGAACTCATTTCCCGCACATCGTTCGAGTGAAGGTATGCTGTAACGATGATAGACTTCATCTTATTTTCATGATGTATCGAAGAAACGGAAGGCCGGACTTTCATGTCCGCGAAGTTGGCGAAAGAGATGAGCTTTCCGTTTTGGGATTTGAGGGTAAGCGTGTTCAAAATGTCCTCGCGTATCCTCTCTCCCGCCAGGTCGGATTTGAGAAAAAGATCGTAGCTGTTGTTCCCGGTCCTGTATTTTCCCGCGGTCATGCCGTTGAAGATGATCCGGGAACTGACCGCCGCTTCATAGGGGGTAACTCCGAGGTCCCCCATATAGTCGAGGGCCAGATCGGAGACGATTTCCTGCTTATTAAAAGAGGTATTTATTTCCGTCCGGACGGTGTTCGGGTCCTGCTTCATTATTTCTTCTACGGTAATCGCGGCGGCGATTATATCGTCCATGTTGTTGCCGAACACTTCGATTTTAAAACCTTCACCACCCGTGACCGAAGTTGACAAGGCGCCTAAGCCCCCGTTTATCACAAGGGCGCTGATATCCGGTACATGCCGGTCGAATTCGTTTTGCAGCTGGCCGATAATCGTAAATACGTCCCGTTTCCGTTCTTTGGAACTGATAAGCCTGATTCGTCCGAATGCCTGGTTCGATGAACGGACCAACCCAAAGGAATTACTCTGGCCGACATAAAACAGCATGGTATCCAGTTCCGGCACCAATTCCCGGACCAGGCTTTCAACCCGAATTACCTTTTCTCTTGTTTCCTCGAGGGTATAGCCTTCGGGGGTTTCAATGTTTATTTCAATTTCATTCATGTCGAGCTGCGGAATGAATTCAAAGCCGACAAAATCAAAGGCAAGAACGCTCATCGCCAGTATGCCGAGAGCGAGGAGGAGAATGAAAAATCGGTTACCGAGGGCCCATGTAAGCGCGCTTCGGTACCCGGATTCGAGCCAGGAGAACCCTTTTTCTATTCTGCTGTTCAGGTACGCAAGCCCCGTTGCTTTTTCGGGACCGGGCCTTTTCAAGAAGCGCGATGCCAGGAACGGAACGACAAATATGGCAACCAGCATCGCCGCGGCAAGGGCATAGATAATGGTCCATGAAACATCCTTAAGGACCATACCGGCGAAGCTCTCCACAAAAAGAAGGGGCAAAAAGACGCAGAGAGATGTCGTAGTGGAGGCGATAATCGCGCCTCCTACTTCCGCCGTTCCGGCCGAAGCGGCAAGGGCCCTGTCGCCTGTACGGAGGAAGTTCTTATAAATGTTTTCTAAGACAACGATGGAACTGTCTACGATCATCCCGATACCAACGGTCAGGCCGCCCAATGTCATTATATTGAGGGACTGCCCCTTCAGCCTCATCGCGCTGAACGCGATTACAATCGCAAGGGGAATGGAGATTGCTATGATGACGGTTGTCCGGACATTTCTAAGAAAAAAGAAGAGTATTAAAACTGCCAGGATACCGCCAAGGATAGCGGCGCTTTGTACCGAATCGATGGCCCGCCTGATATCGATGCTCTGATCGGCAATGGGGACAAATTCTACCGTACCGTGGTGTTCCCGTTCGATTGTATCGAGGACTTCATAGGCTTCGGTGATAATCGCGTTTGTATCTTCCCCCTGCTGTTTTATAATGTCGATAACGATGAATTCTTCCCCCTTTGAAATCGTATATACTTCGGGGTCTTTCGGGGTAATAGATATATCGGCGACGTCTTTCAAACGGATATAGGTATTGTCCTTGAAACCGACGACGACGTTTTCGATCTCCTCGACAGAGTTGAACTCTCCGGCGGTCCTGACGGTAAGTTCCTTCCCGCGGAAACGGACCGCCCCGGCGGGGAAGCTGACGTTTCCGTATTCAAGCTGCCTGAAGATTTCGAGAACGGACACTCCTTTCGCGTCGAGCTCCGGCAGACGAAGGACGATTTCGGCCCGTAGTACGACTCCGCCTTGAAGATTGACCGAGGCGACCCCCGGTATACGGGAGAGCGAAGGCAGCACAAAATCCTCCGCGAAATCGGACAGCGCCTTCCTCTCCATCCGGCTTTGAACGCTCACCGTCAGAATGGGGAGGATGTCCGGAGTAATTTTCAGCATCGTCGGAACGCCCTCTATGCCGTCGGGCAGCCGGTCGGAAACATTATTGATTTTCTCCCGAATTTCGGGAAGCTTTACGTCGATATCGGTGCCCCAGTCGAAATCGAGGGAGATAGTGGAGTTTGAATTGCCCGAAGTCGAACTAATGGTTTTTATCCCCTCCAAAGTGGAGAGTTCGTTTTCCAGCACCTCCGTAATTTCCCGTTCGATGTCCTCCGGTCCCGCCCCGGGGTATACCGTCAGAATCAGGACCGAGGGTAGTTCTATTTCAGAAAGCATGTCCTGCTTCAGACCGCGAAGGCTGATAATGCCGAACAGGATAAGAGCAATGAGGATGATGGTAATGATTGCCGGATGTTTTATGGCAAAATCCGCTAGCTTCATATAACTCTGATCCTTATTCTTCTCCGCACAGGCCCTCCTTATTTAAAACCCGGCACTTTTGCCCTTCCCGTAAAAAATTCTGACCTTCTATAATAAAAGGATATTCTTCATATTGTTCCGGCAGCTCAAAGACGTCATCGTTGAAAAAAGAAGGGGAGTGGGAGACCGTACCGGCGCTGCAGTTTTCCGGCTTTACATACCAGAGGGTGTCCCCTCCAACCAGTGCTTCGAAGGGCAGATAGAGTACATTGCTCTTCTTGTCCAGGATGAAGGTCAAATAGTTAAACATCCCCGGCCGGATAAGGGCAGTTTCTCCGGTCAGGGTACACCGTACTTCAAACGTTTTTGTTTCGGGAGAGATGAAGGGACTGATTGTTTGTATCCCTATGTTCATGTCCTTCTCTTCCATTGCCGGCAGTTCCGCCTCGATTTCCATCGTGTGCTTGTTTTTTTCAAAAAAAGCGTAATACTTCTCCGGAATTTTCGCGTTGACCACGAGCCGGTCTAAGTCCCCGATTGTTACGATAGGGACCTGCTGGGCCACGAGAGACCCTTCCGAGGTGTGCTTTTGCAGGACCACACCCCCTGCCGGCGCGGTTATATTGGTATATTTATACTGAAGCTCCGCCAGTTCAAATTGTGATTTTGCCGCGTCGTACTGGGACTTTGCCTGATCGTAATTCTGTCTGCTTGTCGCGTTTGCGTTATAAAGCTGCTCCATCCGGTCGTACGTCGACTTGGCGGCAAAGTAGCCTGCTTCCGCCTGCCGGAGGGTCAGTTCATACGACTCACTGTCGATGGTCCCGA
>CAYTSI010000086.1:0-13590 GCA_964440465.1 uncultured Spirochaetales bacterium | reverse complement strand
GCTTCAGCGGCGAGCCAGGCATCACCGTCTTCGGCAGGTTCCGATTTTCCATAGCCTCTATCCACCCGGATTCGAATTCGGCTATTTTTTTCTGTTTCAGCCATGCTTTAACTGCTTCCCTGATGACGGCAGTACGGGTCGCGTTCGATTGTTCGGCAATTTTATCCAGAACGGCAATGGTATTTTCATCGAAACTGACCTGTATATTTTTCAACAAAAAAATATGTATAAGGATAAATTGTAATCCGGATTGACAATTTATCCGTTCGATACTACAATAAAAGCATGATTCAAAGGGCAATGACGCCGATTATTCTTGAAGACAGCAATCATTACGGTGTCATCGGCCTCATCGGTCCGCGGCAGTCCGGGAAGACGACCCTTGCCCGGGCGATTTTTCCGGGAAAACGATATGTCAATCTCGAAGATCCCGAGGAGCGGGCATTTGCCGCGGAAGACCCCCGGGGTTTTCTTGCCGGCCGCGAGAACGGCATCATTATCGATGAATTTCAGCGGGTACCGGAACTGCTCTCCTTTATCCAGGCAATTACCGATGAGGAAAAGACCCCCGGCCAGTTTATTCTAACGGGTTCCCAAAATTTTCTCATGATGGAGCAGATCTCTCAATCTCTCGCGGGCCGGATCAGCATTTTCACGCTTCTGCCGCTTTCCTTAGCGGAAATCGGCGGTCCGGCAGGCGAAGCTGCTTCACTTTCCGACGTTCTGTTTCGCGGGTTTTTCCCAAAGCTTCATATGGAAGAAATGGATGTCCGCCGGTATTATCAGAATTACGTGCGGACCTACCTCGAAAGGGACGTCAGGCTGCTGAAAAACATCGGCGATTTGTCCCGTTTCAGAGATTTCCTTCTGCTGTGCGCGGGCAGGACAGGGCAGATCGTAAACTACTCATCTATAGGAGACGATCTTGGTATAAGCCATAATACGGTGAAATCCTGGATGAGTGTTTTGGAAACAAGCAACTTAATTTACCGCTTACGGCCCTTTTACAAAAATTTCAGCAAACAGATCGTGAAATCACCGAAGATATATTTTTGCGATTCAGGTTTGCTCTGTTACCTTCTGGGGATTGAAAACTCGGATTCCATTACCCGTCATTTCCTGAAAGGGGGAATATTCGAGAATTTTGTCATCGGCGAGTTTTTAAAGTACCGGTATAGCCGCGGCCAAGAGGCTGATTTCTATTTTTGGAGAGATAAATCGGGGCATGAAGTTGACCTGCTTTTCGAAGAAGAAATGAACAGGAAAATAATAGAGATGAAATCAGGCCGGACCATCTCCGGGGATTTCTTCAAAGGCCTCGATTTCTACGGAGGCATAGACCCCCAATGTCCGCCGGAAAACCGGTATGTTGTTTACGGCGGAAATGAAAACCAGGACCGCTCCCGGGGAAGGGTCCGTGGCTGGAAAAGTCTTGCTGATATAGGTGAGAATTTTTAACTCTTATCATTTCACTTAATACGTGTTACCCTTAATACGTGAAAATATGCAGGAGGCAGCTAATGGCCAATGTCACGATGACCTTAGACGATGAAATCATTAAAAAAGTAAAAAAAATCGCAGTGGAAAAAAATACGACCCTGACGGGAATCATACGGGACTATTTAATCAGGCTTGCAAAACGGGAGGACCAGAGGACGGAGGAAGTTATTGAGGAGCTTGCCGCTATCATGAACAGCGGCGAAGTAAAAATCGGGAACATTACCTGGACCCGGGACGAACTGCATGAGCGGTAAATATTTTATCGATACGAACATCATCGTCTATGGACATGACGACGCGTATCCTGAAAAAAAAGAAAAGGCCCAGGAACTGATTTTTACCGGCTTGCGTGAAGCAAGAGCAGTAATTTCCGCCCAAGTCTTAAGCGAGTTTTTTGTAACCCTTACGAAGAGAGTCGAAATGCCGTATTCCGTTCCCGCGGCCAGGCACGAACTCATGTTGTTGTCTCATCTGGAAATTGTAGAATTGGATCATGATCTGGTTATCAGGGCAACACGCCTGCATGAAACGTTACAAGTTAACTATTGGGACGGTCTAGTACTGGCAGCCGCGGAGCGGGGGGATTGCGACGTTCTGTATTCCGAAGATTTATCCCACGATCAAATTTATACCGGAATTCGCTGTGTTAATCCGTTTTTAACATCTCCTTGATGAACCTCATCTTGTTATTGTATAATCAGGTAATAATTTGACCCGAATATCGGTGTTTTCGGGTCGCAGGAACGTGAAAGCATATGGAATACATCTGGCAGAAAAATTCATGGCCGTCGTTTTTTTGGGACGCCGATAAGCTATTTCTCTCCTTTTCCCATGCCCGGAAAAAGCAGGGCGGCATTCAGGCCCGCTCGGATTTTTTCGAACTGAAAGAACAAAGTGAGATAGCATTGGATGAGGCCCTAACAACTTCGAAAATTGAAGGCGAAACTCTTGACAGAAACGCTATCCGCTCCTCAATTGCAAGGAGATTGGGATTGCCCACCGCCGGTCTGCCGGAGGCGGACAGAAAGAGCGACGGTCTTGTTGAAATGGTGATGGATGCAACGCGGAACTTTCAAAAACCGTTGACGGCGGATCGTTTACGCGGTTGGCAGGCCGGGTTGTTTCCGACGGGATATTCGGGGATCGTGAAAATTAGGACCGGAAGTTTTCGGACCGTTGAACAGCCAATGCGGATAATATCAGGAGCGATGGGAAAAGAGAGGATCCATTTTGAAGCCCCCCCCGCGAGTTTAGTCAAGAAGGAAATCGACATGTTCCTCAATTGGTGGAACCGGCCGCCTGCCGGGCTGGATGGACTGATTCGAGCGGGCATAGCCCATTTCTGGTTTGTCACGATCCATCCTTTCGAAGACGGAAACGGCAGGGTGGCCCGGGCACTTACCGACATGGCCATCGCTCAGGATGAACAATCGGGAAAGCGGATGTACAGTTTATCGTCCTCGATCGTAAATGACCGAAAAAGGTACTATGGGTTGTTGGAAAAGGCCCAGAAGGGTGACGGCGATCTTACGGATTGGCTCGACTGGTTCTTTCGGACCTTTTCCGCAAGTATCGATTATTCCACAGGGATGATTGAAAAAGCGTTGTTTCTTCAAAAATTTTACAAGAAAACAGCCGGGATCGGTCTGAACGATCGGCAGCGGAAGGTATTGAAGAAACTTCTAGACATCTTCCCGGAAGATTTTTCAGGCGGATTGACAAATAAAAAATATACGGTAATTACAAAAACAAGTACCGAAACGGCAAAGCGGGACTTGAATGATCTGGTTACAAAAGGCATTTTACACTATGGCGATGCCGGAGGACGGTCAACGTATTACCTGCTCAATCGGAGAATAATAAATGAAAACAATTAATTTCGGAATTATAGGACTTGGGATGATGGGGGTGGAGTTCGCAAGTGCCGCCATGCGGTGGAGTCACCTGCCGGAAATGGACGTCCGGCCGAAAGTCGTTTCCATCTGCAGCCGGACCTTAAAGCCGGAGGTGGAGAAGTGGTACCGTGAGGGCCTCGGTACGGTTACCCAGGCAACTAAAGACTATCGTGAACTGCTTGCCAACCCGGAAGTCGATGCCGTCTACTGCGCGGTCCCGCACCATCTGCATGAGCAGATGTACATCGACATTATCAAATCCGGTAAGCACCTCTTCGGCGAGAAACCCTTCGGTATCGATAAACAGGCGAATGCGGCAATACTGGAGGCCGCGGCAGCGCAGCCCGAGGTCTTCGTCCGCTGCGTTTCCCAGTACTACTTTGTTCCCGGCGCCCAGCGTATCGGCAGGCTTTTGGAAAAAGGATTCTTCGGCAGGCTTATCGAAGCGGAGGTCGAGTTTCTCCACTCCAGTGACTTAAACCTGAACAAGCCCATCAATTGGAAGCGGACAATCGAGTTCAACGGCGAGTACGGCTGCATGGGGGACTTAGGCATGCATATTCTGGCAGTTCCCTTCCGGGCGGGATGGGTCCCGAAAAACGTCCGGGCGGTGTTAAGCAACCTGGTCCCGGAACGCCCCGACGGTAAAGGCGGGACGTCGGTCTGCGAGACCTGGGACAACGCGACATTGTTTTGCGAGACCGAAGATACCGGCGGGGAATGCTTTCCTATGACGGTAAAAGCCCACCGCATTTCTCCGGGGGAGAAGAACACCTGGTCAATCCGCATCAAGGGAATGAAGGGCTCCGCCCGCTTTTCAACGAAGAACATCAACAGCATCGAAATTCTCGAGTACACCGGCGGCGAGCAGATCTGGGAGCACATCGATTTGGGCCACGAGACGGCATTCAAATCGATTACCGGGCCCATATTCGAATTCGGCTTTTCTGACGCGATGCTGCAGATGATGGCAGGTTTTCTGTACGAACTTCAGCATAACCGGCCGCTGTCGACATTCGCGGGCTGCGTAACTCCGGAGGAGACGCGGTTAAGCCACCGGCTGTTTACGGCGGCGCTGGAGTCAGAGCGGACCGGCTCGACGGCGGAGGTATGAGCCTCAAGTATAAACTGCTGATTGCCTTTCTCGCCATCTCCCTCATCCCCGCGGTTACCATCGGCATCGTATCGTTCAATCTTTCTTCGGGAATAATAAGAGAAAAAGAGATATTCGAAAAACAGCAGAAGCTGTCGGTTATACGGGAGGAGATGTGGGACATATGGAGTGAGAAGCAGCTCTTGAGCATTCAGTTGTTATTGAACCCACATCTGCAGCGGCTGCTGAACAGTTATCCCTACGAGGACCATCTGGCCAAACAGAAGGACGAGTTTGAGATTCAGAAGATCATGTTTAACTACAAGAATGTGGTGGGCACCCATTCCATCAGCATTTTCGGATTCAACGGGGAATACTATTCGAACAATCAGGATCCTATCCCCCTTGAAGCCTATCTGCCTCCGGATTTTGAGATAGAGAATCTGCAAGCGGGAGATGTTTTTTACGTGGGAAGCGTCCTCGAAGACGACGGAGAGTACCTTATCCCCCTCATCCGTGTCTTGAGGAGGATTCCCGAGAACAAACCGATCGGTATTCTTGTTATTAACTTAAGAGAGTCCTATCTGCGGGAATCCTATGCGGGGTATACGGAACAGACACCGGGGATGTTTGCGATTACGGATAAAAACGACCAGATTCTTACCCACGGCCTGCGAGGGGTTATCGGCAAGAAATTTTTTACTACCTACAGCTCCCTCGATATTCCTGCGGGGTCGGATGCCGGGTCTTTTTTGTATTCTTCCGACGAAGGTCCCGAGTTGTTTATTTATCTCCTCGATGAGAAGACGGACTGGAAATTTTTCAGTATTATTCCCGTGCGGGAAATACTGAAAGATGTCACCTACATCAGGAACATGACCATTTATGTCGCTATTGCTTCAATACTGCTCTGTTTTTTTATTGCCATGCTGTTTTCCCGGCGGGTCATTCTCCCGGTAAATGCACTGATCAGGCAGATGGAAAAAGCGGATTACGGAAATATCGATGTAGATATTGGGGAGAAGAAGGGGGATGAAATAGGCAAGCTGCAGAACAGTTTTACCGTTATGATGCAGCGGCTGCAGGAATCCTTCCGTCAGGTTGTATCTGCACAGAAGGAAAAACGGGAGGCGGAACTGAAGGTGCTGGAATTCCAAATTAATCCGCATTTCCTGTACAATGCTTTGTCGTCGATTATCTGGCTTTCAAACGCGGGACAGAAACAGAAGGTCATTGCCATGACCGAGGCGCTGTCTAATTATTTCAGGATCAGCATCAGCAGAGGGAAGGAGATAATACCGGTTCAGGACGAAATTCAGCATGTAAAAAATTACCTCGCCATTGAAAGCATCCGGTATGAGGATGAATTCAGCGTTATGTTTCAGATCGAAGAAGAAATACTGCAGCACAGCACGCTCAAAATAATACTGCAGCCGATTGTCGAGAACGCTATCTACCACGGGGTGAAAACGCGGGATGACAATGGCGGGGCTATCGGAATCAGCGGGAAGCTTGAAAAGAAAGACCTGCTGTTTACAGTCAGCGATAACGGCCTGGACATGACAGGCGCGCAAATACAGCGCTTAAACGAATTCCTGAACACCCCGGAAAAAGAGGAGCCAGAGTTCGGGATTGGGCTTAGGAACGTGCACGGAAGAATCCAGCTGCACTACGGAGAAAAATACGGAATCCGGTTTGAACGGTCCGGCGGCATAACAAGGGTGAGCATACGGATTCCGGGAGACGGGGAGGAGGACAATGACGGAAGCAGGAACATATAATATTCTTGTCGTTGAAGACGAAAAAATTATCCGGGAGGGCATTGCCGGGTCGTTGAGGGAGGTCCGGGAATTTTCAGTTCAGACGGCTGAAAACGGCGTACGCGCCATGGAGATACTCGAGAAGACCGCCGTTCACGGTATTGTTCTGGATATCAAAATGCCCCGCATGGACGGTCTGGAGCTGCTGGAATGGATCCGCGACAGGAACCTGGGAGCGACTATATTTATTGTAAGCGGCTATGATGATTTCGAATATGTCCAGTGCGCCTTGAAAGCTGGAGCGGACGACTATATTCTCAAACCGGCAACGCCGGAAAAAATGAAGGAGATAGCGGAACGCTTCCTTGCAAGGATACGGGAAAAGGAAAAGGTGTTTTACGACTGGCGGGAAATGGAACGCCGGGTAGAGGAGAGCAAAAAACTTCTGAAAGACAGGTTCTTCCTGGAGCTTATGGAAGCGGCGCCGGATGAGCAGACATGGAAGGAGAAGACTGAATACCTGAAGCTCAACTGCAGGGATTTGTCGGAGATGGTTACTGCTGCCGTTATCGAACTTGACGGTGAAGAACTTAAACAAAAATACAGCAGAAGGGAACAGGTGTATCAGGTTATGATACAAAAAGTTGAAGGAATTATCGGGGATACATGCGGCGCCGCGGGTGCTGATTTTTTTCATCCCCGGAGTACCGTGTTTGTCCTTCTTCTGCCCGGGAACGATCTTTCCGCTGTTGTCGAAGAAATAAGGAACAGCCTCGAAAGCCTTCTGTCTCTGCATGTTACCGCGGGTATCGGAAACGGATATGCCGGTATACAGGGGATTTGGGAATCATATCAGCAGGCCATACACGCCCTTCAGTATAAAGTTGTGCTGGGAAAGCATGAGGTGTATCGATTCAGCGAATTGAGACAGGAAATGCATTGGGTACCGGCGGATGTGGACAGCGGCCGCTTCGAGCTTGCTGTTCAGACAGGGCAGGCCGACGAGGCAAAAAGGATGATCAATGCGACGATTGATTTGTACCGCAATCCTTCACGCGGCGGATCGCTGTTTCCTCTCTACGCAGAGTGCCTTAAATATATTTCTCTGCTTTTAGGTGTTTTAATGGATCTTCGGGAAATTCCCGTAAATAAGAGTAAGGGATTACATCTCGGTTCTCCAAAGCTGCTGGTGGAAAAGCTTTTCGATCAGGATACAGTCGGCAAGGTCCGGGATTACCTTCTTAAATTGACAGGGGAAACCGCTTCCCTTGCCGTGCGTGAGAAGGGACAGCGGCATAATACCGTTGTGGAAGGGGTAAAAAAAATAATTCATGAGGGTTACACCGGCGAATTGGACAACCGGAAAATTGCGGAAGAACTGGAAATGAGTCCGAACTATATGGGGCAGGTGTTTAAAAACGGTACGGGGAAATCGATAAAGGAGTATATTACTTTTGTACGGATCGAAGCGGCGAAAAAACTGCTTAGAAACAGCCGGATGATGGTATACGAAATTGCCTTTCAGACGGGGTTCAAAGATGAACACTATTTTTCTTCGGTTTTTAAAACGGCCACTGGAATGTCTCCGTCGGAATACCGGGAATTGTAGGTATTTTTTCTACGAATTCGTTGATTTTTCCATTACAGAATCGCCGTAGAGGCTTCATCCTGATAAAAATACTATAAAAGGAGTGAGTTATGAACAAAAAGCTCAAAATTGGTGTAATTTTAGTTCTTGTCGCAACAATGCTGTTGTCCGCGGGCATGGTTTTTGCCGGAGGGGGAAAGGAATCCGACGGAGGTGAAAAAAAGGTCGAGAAAAAGAAAATCGGCGTTTCTCTGTTTTACCGCAGAGATGAATTCTACAAGGACTTGGAAACCGGTTTTTATGAAGGTGCCGAAAAATACGGTTTCGAGTTGAACATGCAGGATGCGGATGCCGACGCTGGAAAGCAGATGAAGCAGCTCGAAGATTTTATTGCTTCCGGTGTAGATGCAATTGCATTCGCTTGTGCGGATCCTGAAGGGTTGATTCCTGCCGTGCAGGAGGCCAACAAAGCCGGGATTCCCGTTTTTACTTTTGACGGCGGCGTTAATGGCGGGGATGTCGTTACACATGTGGGCATGGACAATGTGCTTTCCGGAGAGCAGGCTGGTGAATGGGCGAAGAAATATATTGAAAAAGAACTAGGAGGAACCGGAAATGTCGTTATCCTCGATTTCCCCCAGTCTGCCGTGGTCTGCGGTAATCGGGTTAAGGGGTTCCGGAGTGTACTTGATCCAGTAAGCGGAATTGAAATTGTCGCTCAGCAGGATGGAAAAGCGAGCCGGACTGAATCGATGAGTGTTATGGAAAACATTCTTACGGCAAATCCAAAAATCGATGTGGTATTCGGTATCAACGATGATACTATTTTCGGAGGTGTTGCGGCGGCCGAAGCGGCTGGTCGTGACAATATCGCTTTTATCAGCGTTGGCTGGTCGAAAGAACTTTTCGAAAAACTGGCGAGTAACGACAAGTACGTAAAAGCATCTTCCGTGCAGAACCCCTATGTAATGGGAATCAATACGATGGACGCAATCAACAGATATTTCGAGGGAGAATCGCTGCCACCCGAGATTCTGCAAGACCCGATCATGACCACCGGTGCCAATGTGGATACATTGGGCTGGGAAGCTATTGTAGAAAAACGGAAATAGTCCGTATTACCTCTGAACGCTGCAGAAGGGGTCCGTATACCGGGCCTCTTCTGCCGGTTTGTACAGAGTGCCGCCGGAGGATGTAAAATGGAAGAAAAAAAGGGATTCAAACTTGTTCTACAGGGGCTGTATGGCGTCAGTAGAAATTATTTTATTATCTACGTCGTGCTTGTGCTGTTTGTCCTTCTCAGTGTTGTATCCGACAGTTTTTTCAGTGTCGTAAATATCATCAATGTGCTGCGGCAGAGTTCGATGATTGCCATCATTGCCGTAGGTGTGTTTTTTGTCATTGTCGGTGCGGGAATCGATATTTCCGTCGGTTCTATCGTAGCTTTAGCGGGGATTGTCATGTCCAAAGTTATGGTAGAGCTTAACTTTCCGCTTCCCATTGGTCTTCTGGCGGGACTTCTTACCGGTGCCGCCGCGGGGCTGCTCAACGGGTATCTGGTAGCCTATCGGAACGTACCTGCTTTTGTTACGACCTTGGGCACTATGGGAGCTCTGCGCGGGTTGACCTACGTCCTTACCGATGCGTATCCGGTGTCGGGTCTGCCTCCTTCCATTGCCTTTATCGGCAGAGGGTATCTCGGACCGATCCCGGTACCTGTTATTATCATGATTGTGATCTATGTAATAGCGCATATCGTGGCTGTAAAAACGAAGGCAGGGCGTTTTATTTTTGCAATCGGCGGCAACGAAGAAGCCGCCCATTTATCAGGAATCAAAGTGAATAAAATGAGGCTCTATTCCTACGTTGCCAGCGGTGTCCTCGCCGCCATCAGCGGCATTATCCTCGTGTCCCGGCTCGCGTCGGGGCAGCCGAATGCCGGGATCGGTTTTGAGTTCGAGGCAATTACGGCTGCGGTCATCGGCGGAACGAGTCTGTACGGCGGAAAAGGGTCTGTTATCGGCGTTTTCTTCGGGGCTCTTCTTATCGCCATCCTGTTAAACGGCATGGTGCTGTTGAACATCTCCTCCTACTATCAGCAGATGATCAAGGGAATCGTGCTGATATTGGCCGTCATGATCGATGTCGCGAGAAATAAAAAATGAATACCGGCGGTATCCTGGAACTGAAAAATATTTCGAAAGCGTTTCCCGGGGTGAAGGCCCTGGACGATGTCTCGATGTCTGTGAAGAAGGGAGAAATACACGCACTGGTGGGGGAAAACGGAGCGGGGAAATCGACTCTGATCAAAATACTTACAGGCGTGCATGTGCCTGATTCGGGAGAAATCATTTTTAGGGGTAAAAGCCTTACTCTCGGCAGCCCGCTGGAGGCGATGGAGGAAGGCATCAATGTTGTCCATCAGGAGCTGAATCTGGCGGAAAACTTGAATGTGTGTGAAAATATTTTCCTGGGACGCCCCTTAAGGAAAACCGTAATGGGGTTGCCCTTTATTGACTGGAAAATGATGTACCGGGAAAGCGAAGCACTGCTGGAGCGGTTAAAAATATCGATCTCTCTGCAGCGGGAAGTGAAGACCCTAAGTGTCGCCCAGAAGCAAATAATAGAAATTGCAAAGGCCATTTACTACAAATGCGACCTGGTCGTAATGGATGAACCGTCGGCAACGCTGACCGAAAACGAACTTGATATTCTCTTTACCCTGCTGCGTCGGCTGAAAGAAGACGGGGTCACCATCATCTACATCTCTCACCGCCTGGAGGAAATTTTCAAACTTGCCGACACGGTAACGGTCTTACGGGACGGAAAGCATATCGCCACCGGGGATGTCGTCAGGACGACACGGGATGAGCTGATCCGGGATATGGTGGGGCGTGACCTGGTCAATGAGTATCCGAAAAAGGAGGTGCCCTTAGGCAGGGAAGTACTTCGTGTGGAGCATGTAACAAACGAAAGGCTGCGCGACATCAGCTTTAATCTGCGAAGCGGAGAGATTTTGGGTATTGCCGGGCTTGTGGGAGCGGGGCGGACGGAACTTGCCCGGGCGATTTTCGGAGCCGATGAAATTGAAAGCGGGGAACTTTACCTGCGCGGTTCGCGGACTAATATCAGGGATGTAAGCACCGCCATTTCGAACAACATCGGGCTGGTGCCGGAAGAACGGAAAATCCACGGGCTTGTCCTGGACATGACGGTCCGCGAGAATGTGACCATGGTGGGTATCGATAAGGTAATAGTCAGGGGCCTGATTGGAAAGAGGGAGGAAATATCCACGGCAAAAGATTACATCAAAAAACTCGATATACGCACCCCCGGTCATGAAATGGTGGTAAAAAATCTAAGCGGGGGCAATCAGCAGAAGACGGTGCTGGCCAAGTGGCTCTTTGCCGACGCGGATATTCTTATCTTCGATGAACCCACCCGGGGCATCGACGTCGGGGCGAAATTTGAGATCTATCAGCTGTTGACCGAACTGGTTGAGCAGGGTAAAGCAGTAATGATGATCTCCTCGGAGATGCCGGAACTGATAGGGATGGCGGACAGGATTCTCGTCATGCATGAAGGACGGATCACTGGAGAGTTGTCGAGGAAGGATTTTTCCCAGGAACGAATTATGGACCTGGCCGCGAAATGAACTACCGAAAGAACCTGCTGCAGCTGCTTACGGCCCGATCCGCTTCAGGTACCGTCTGGACGGCGGATCTGGAATACTGGATTACCGGACGGGAGCAGGACGGAACGGCGGACCCCGCCTGGCGGACCGAAGAGGGGTTTCTTCGGCTCTGTGCCGATTTGAAAGTCATGCCCTATTATTTTTACGGGAAGGATTTTTCCTCCTTCTGGGCGGCGTTTCCGCAATACCGTGGCCAGGTGGAAGTTGAGACTTCGACCTCCGGACATGCGGCAACGACTATCTGGAAAACCCCGATCGGCACAATTTCTCAAACCGCCGAATTTCTGCCCTCCAGCTGTTCAACGGCACTGCGAAAGCACGCGGTCGCTACAAAGCAGGATCTGGAGGCGCTGCTGTATCTGATGGAAAACAGGACCCTCGTTCCCGCCGATATGGAGGCATACCGGGGTCGGCTGGAACTGTGGGAGCGGTACAGAGGCATTCCCGCCGTCGCCATGCCCCGGAGTCCTTTGGCCGCCCTCTTCTACGAATGGGCGGGGATCGAAAACGGGGTGTACCTGATGCTGGACAATCTGCAGACGGTGGAGAGGATCTTCGAGGTTATGAACGAGCAGGAAAAGCCGGTAATCGATGCACTTTGCGGCGCCGAGGTGCCCCTGGTCCATTTTGCCGACAACCTTTCATCGGACAACTTTACCGGGTATTATGACGCATATATGGGGCCGGGACACCGGAGGCGGATTGAACGGTTCCACTCAGGCGGAGTGTACTGCGCCGTACATCTGGACGGCTGGGTAGAAGGGCTGCTGCCGAAGGTTGCGGCCGCCGGATTCGATGCGATAGAGGCCCTGACTCCGCAGCCCGGCGGGGACCTGCCGGTGGAAAAGATGCGGGAGGTGGCAGGCGACGACAAGGTCATCCTCTGGGGCGGTCTGCCGGGCGTGCTTTTTGCGCCGCCCTACACCTGGACGGATATGGAGGCACATCTGAAGAAGCTGCGGCAGGCATGGGAAGGAACTCCCTTTGTTCTGGGCGTTGCCGACCAGATCCCCCCGAACGGAGACGTGAGTTACTGTCCGAGGATAGCGGAGATTGTACGGGGCTGGTAAAGGAGCAGACAATGGATGAACTTGATAAAGGACTGTCGGTATCGCTGCACGGAGCGGAGGCGGAAGAAGCCGCGGACCGTGCCCGCCGGCAGGTGCGGGAATGGGGGCTGGAACTCCCGGCTACGGACCCTCTGGTCCTCGATTTCGGCTTGGAGCGTTTCGATGAGACAGGCGAAGTGGAGTTCTGGATCGCCAATGAATCGGAAGCCGGATACTGCGGCAAGTTTCTCTTTCTTTTCGAGGGGCAGACCTGCCCGAAACACATGCATAAGGAAAAGCTCGAAACCTTTTTTATCGTGAAGGGCCGGGTCCGGATGGAGTACGGGGGAGAAACCGTAATCCTCAAAACCGGAGATACCTTACGGATGGAAACCGGGGTATACCATGCCTTTACCGGCACCGAGCCGACACTCCTCCTAGAGGTCTCCAAACCGAGCATCATCGACGACAACTACTTCGAAGACGTCCGGATTCCCATCGGCGGGAATTACAAAGGGTCCGTTGGATGACACCGTTACGTGCCGGCGCTGCCGAAGTAGAAATCACCCCGGCGGATTTCCAGTTCCTCTGGGGCTATCCTCATGTAAAGCGGTACAGTACCGGTGTGCACGATTCCCTCTATTCGAGCGCCCTCTATCTGGACGATGGGAGCACCCGGGTCCTGTTTATTGCCAACGACATCATTTTCGTGGACAAGGAGATTACCCGGCGGGTGCGGGAGGGGATAGGCGCTGCCACCGGGATTCAAGGCAGGAATATTCTCATCAGCGCAACCCATACCCACTCAGGGCCGATGATCGTGGAGTACTTAAGCAACCGCTTCGATTCCGCTGTCCCGAAACCGGACCGAAAGTACATCGACTTTCTTATAGAGAAAATAACGGAAGCCGGATGTACTGCCGCCGCGGCTGCAGTCCCCGCCCGGCTCGAGTTTGCCGTTGCCGACGGAACCGGAGTCGGCGGAAACCGGAGGGACCCGGCAGGCGGCGC
>CAYTSI010000085.1:0-13669 GCA_964440465.1 uncultured Spirochaetales bacterium | reverse complement strand
TCGATATCGAGGTCGATCGGCTCTTCTTCGATCTCCAGATCTTCAAGATCGAGTTCACCTTCGTCTTCTTCATGTACAACGGGAAAGTCGGAGGAAAGGGCCTCCTCATGCTCCGCGATAATATCGAAATCGTCGTCGGAAGAAACGCTGTCAATGTCTTCAATTTCGTCATCCGAGAGTTCTATATCGAGATCTTCCTCATCGAACGCTTCATCTTCGCCGCTGATATCAATATCGATTTCATCTATCAATTCATTTTCCGGCATAGCCGTAATTTGTTCCGGATGAGCTGTTCCGGCCGCGGAAGGTCCTTCGGGTATTTCTTCTTCGATTTCAGGTAAATCTTCATCCGTCAGTTCCATTGTATCTTCGTCAGCTGTGTCTTCGAGGATATCTTCTCCCTCGAGGATCGAATCCGTGTCCTGTTCCTCGGTAATATCGGCCGAGCTGAGGATGCCGTCCAATTCATCATCGGTAAGGGTTTCGTCTTCAGTAAACCCATCAAATTCGGTTTCATCAATATCCGCGGCTTCGATTTCCGGTTCCTCACTCAAGAAATCTTCTTCGGAAAGATCTATTTCCTCTCCCGGTTCCTCGGTAATGTCCGCGGTGGTTAAAATATTGTCCAGTTCATCACCGGTAAGGGTTTCTTCTTCATCGTATTCTTCCTGTTTCTCCGCTTCACCATCTTCTTCGGTAATGTCGGCGGTATTCAGGATATTGTCGAGTTCATCTCCGGTTAACGCGATGGTTTCGTCTTCTTCTTCGTCAAAAAAGCCGCCGAGTTCCTCCGCGTCTTCGGCGTTCTCTGCCGGTTTTTTCGGTTCCGACAAGCGCAGCTCGGAAAGTTCACTCTTTAAGGAATGGAGTTCTTCTTTAATCGAGAGAAGTTCGTTTTCAATTTTGTGGAGTATTACCGAAGATGTATCGCCGGTAACTTCGGACGGCTCCGGCGCCGGAGCTTCTTCTAAGGAAAGTTCAGGTCCTTCGACCGCGGGTTCCTCCTCTATCTCTTCCGACTCGAGTTCCGGGAGGTCTTCTCCGTAATCCGATTCCTGCAGTTCGGTTATATCGATTTCTTCAACAGCTTCTTCCGCCGTCGGCAGCGCGGAATCGGAAAAATCATCTTCAGCTTCGAGATCGGGAAGTTCGGCAAGGTCTTCTTCGGCGGTATCTTCTAACGGAATATCGATAAAATCCTCTTCTTCGTCGAGGGGTTCCGGGGGTTCGGTATTCAGCTCATCTAAGTCCGTATCAAGGTCGAAAATATCATCTTCAATTTCGGCAAGGTCTTCATCGACAGGTAAAGAGTCGAAATCCGTTTCTTCATCCGTGCTCAGCTCTTCGGATATAGTCTCATCAACCGTTTCGGGGACCTCGATGTCTTCAAAAAGATCTTCGGCACCGAGTTCTTCCTCTTGGGTTTCCAGATCTCCGAGCAAGTCTTCTTCTTCCTCTGTAAGCAGGGCGGATTCAAAGTCTTCTTCCTCGTCAATATCATGCAGGGGAAATTCTTCAGTTTCCACCTCTGCCGTATAATCCTCCGGACCGGCTTTCACCCACACACCGTATTCTTCGAGCTCGCCTTCGTCGGGGAGAGAAGAGACTGCCTGATCTTCCATTTCGAGATTGTATTCCGACTCTTTATCAATGGCCATGTAAAACTCCTGAATAGATAACTCTACCTTACTTCAATATCGGAAAAAAATACCCAGCTATTAAAAATATACAAAAAAAATCGCGGATCCGCAATATCTGTATTTTAGTAAAGGTTTGACGGAAAAAAACCGTAAAAATGAGTATGAAGCTCTCCGTTCGGATTATAACATCGGCATGTATCGGCTATATATTATATTCCGCCCTCAACTTTGTTGTAGGGAATTCCGGGATTGCCGCGATGAACGAACTTGAGAAAATGAAAAACGAGCTTCAGTTCAATATCGAGATAATTGAGGACAATTATGAAACACTCTCGAAGGAACTTTCAGGGCTGCGGAACAGCGCTGAAAGGATTTCAATAGAAGCCCGCCGTATTGGATATTATAGAGAAAATGAAGGTATAATAATTGTTGACGGGTATGAAGGGAGAAAAAATTTCTACACCCTGGGAAAGTTGGTAACGGTGGACGATACCGAACCGCCGCGCAAACCCCTTTTCCGCGCCGTTTCTTTATCCACAGTGCTGGTGTCGCTGATTATTGTTTGTATTTTCACAAAACGGTTCCATGGCAGTACATAAGCAAACACGAAAAGTCTTCATCACGCCGCCGAGGGCCGCTTTATAAATTCCGCTGAAGTAACGAGTAATACATAGGTCCCATTCCGCCGCAGCGGTCGGGCATAATGCGGACGCCGAATACGGTTTTCTCTCCAATTTCAGCGTCCGCCGTAACCACTTCACATTCGCCCGGTCTCCGGGAAAGCAGTTTTTCAACCACATCGTCGTTTTCCTTGTCGAGAAGCGCGCAGGTAGAATAGAGTATGTGTCCCCCGGGTTGTACCGCCATGAAGGCGGAAGCGAGCATTGAGTAGGCCTGGATAGAGAGGTGTTTCGACCGGGCGGGGCCCCATTTTGCCATATGGGCCGGGGAGCCGGCAATGTGGCGCTCGGAAGAGCAGGGTACGTCTACGAGGACGGCATCGTACGCGTTTTGTTCGTACAAACCCCATTTTGCCGCGTCATGGCCGGTGACCCGCAGCCGGTCCCGTATTTCCCGGGGCAGGTGGGTTTCGAGGACCATATTGAGCCGCCGTCTTCGTGTGGAGGAACGTTCGTTCAGGGTAAGCCGTGCGTCCGCTTCCATCCGGACCGCCAGGACCAGGGCTTTCCCCCCGGGAGCAGCGCACATATCGAGGATGGAGTGTTTTCCCGAGAGAGGAAGGCGGCACGCCGCCGTGTAGGAGGCTTTGTCGAGGTAATACGGCCCAAGCAGGCCCTGCCGCAGGGTATGGTACCGCGGTTCCGCCAGCAGGGCGGTGTAAAGCTGTTCCCATCTATCGTGAAAAATATCTTTATAATATTCCATGAACCCCGGTTTAGGCACGGCGGCGGTGTTCCAGTACTACAGACTCGAACAGCGAATCGTACCTGTCGATCTGGTTTGTCCAGCTGAATTTGGAAACAGCCTCGGAAAGGCCGGCAGGCGCGGCCGGCAGGCGGCGGAGCAGGCGCGCGAGTTTATCGGTAAGCTCATTTTCGTTTGCATAGAGACAGGCGGCGTGAAATTTTTTCGGGACAATTTCGGGATAGGAAAGACGCCGGGGCAGCAGGGGAAAGCAGCCGGAGTAGATACCTTCGATAACGGATATACCGAAGTTTTCCTGGATCGCGGTGCTGACGATAATGTCGGAGTTGGAAAGGAGCAGAAAATACTCTTCCTTCGATTCGATAAACCCGTACTGAATTATCCTGTCTCCCAATTGCTTTTTCCCTTCAATAAAGGGTTTCGGCACCACTTGAAAATTTTCACCGGCAACGGCGACGGAAAACGGCAGTCCCTCCTTTTTGAGGGCGGAAAGAACGGAAAAGAAGAGTTCCGGCTGTTTGTCGAATTCCCATCGATGGTTCCAGAGAATTACCGGTGTTTCTGTCCGCCACGGATGGTTAGGAGGAAGAGGAGACGGTCTCTTCCCGGGGGATTTGTGCAGACGGCATCCTGGATACAGGACGGATGATTTTTTTTCTATATCCTCTACGGCCCAAAGCGGCCGGTATTCCGGCATTTTCCGCAAAAAGAGGGGAAGTTCCCGGAAAAAGGAGGTGTACTGGAAGCGGGAATTGAAAATAACGCGGTCGGCTGTCAGGCAGCTGGTAATGTTGGTAAACCCGAAGTGCTGGTCCCGCTCCTGCCCGCGGGGGACCGGATATGAAAGCTGGTTTTCGTGAAAATATACAATTACCGGCGGCGACGCGGCGCCCCACATCGCTTTTAGGTCGGAAACACTCAATAAATCGGACGTTAGCACCAGATCGTAGCCCCCGGGGTCGGGCAGTTCCCGGGCAAAGTAGAGGGCCGCGCCGCGCATTCGCCATTTCCAGAACCGGGCGGGGAGGGTAGATAGTTCTATCGTATGCCGCGATGCCTCGAGAAGACCGTCGGCAAAGTCTTTATGTGACCCGCCGTAGAACGGTTCGAGGAATAAAATTCGAAGCTCCATAATTCTGCTTGACGATAACAGGAACTATTCGTAGTGTATAGACCATGAAGAACGGCATCATTTTTGATTTAGACGGCACACTGACGAATACGCTGCGGGACATCGCGCGTTTTATGAATTCGATTCTGAAGGGTTACGGCTTCCGGGAGCATTCCGTCGAAGCCTACCGCTATAAAGTCGGCGGGGGCATGCGGAACCTTGTTATCCACGCTTTGCCGGAGGAGCATACAACGGGACCCCTTGTCGCGGAATGTGAAGAAAAGCTTGTTACAATGTACTATGATAACCCGGTGGTAGAAACATCACTTTACGATGGTATTCCCGGGCTGCTTCGGAGGCTTGAGGACAAAAACATACCGAAGGGGATCCTATCGAACAAGACCCATGAACTGGTCCTGCAGGTGGTTGACATCCTGCTCTCCTCCTATCGGTTTGGAGCGGTGTGGGGAGCTAAAAAGGAATTTCCGAAAAAACCCGACCCCGAATCGGCCCTGCGGGTTGCCGAAGAACTGGGCGTACGTCCCGGAGAGGTATTGTACTGCGGCGATTCCGGAGTGGATATGGAAACGGCGAGAAATGCCGGAATGACGGCCGTGGGTGTACTGTGGGGGTTTCGGGACCGGGAGGAACTGGAGGAGCACGGAGCGGAATATCTCGTCGGGAAACCGGCGGAAATACTCGATTTACTGTAAATAATTTTTGGAGGTGCGGTATGGATACGCTCGAGATACGGAGGAAAGCGGAAGAGTACATCAAACTGGAAACTGATGAAAAGTTCAAAGAGGAAGTAGCGGCACTTCTGGAAGCTGGAGATTATGAAGAGCTTTCGGACCGGTTTTACACGGACCTGGAGTTCGGTACCGGGGGCATACGCGGGAAGATCGGCGGAGGGTTTAACCGGATCAATCCGTATGTTATCCGCCGGGCAACGGAGGGGCTTGCAAACTATGTTCTTTCCGCGGGTTTCGCCTCCCCTTCCGTGGTCATCGCCTACGATTCACGGAGGTATTCCGACAGTTTCGCGGTAGAATCGGCCCTCGTTCTCGTTCATAAGGGTATTAAGGCGGTTGTATTCAGTTCCCTTCGGCCGACTCCCGAATTATCGTTCGCGGTAAGGGAGCTCGGGGCAAGTGCCGGTATTGTTGTTACGGCGAGCCACAATCCGCCGGCCTACAACGGCTATAAAGTATACTGGAGCGACGGCGGCCAAATTGTCCCGCCCCACGACAAGGGGATTATCGATGAAGTTTTGAAGGTAACGGGGGAAGTTGGAAAGGCCGACCGGGAAAAGGCGGAGAAGGAGGGGATGCTTTCGTTTATCGATAAAGAGATCGACATTCCCTATTATTCGATGATAAAAGGCCACTCCATCCATCCGGAAGTTTTTTCAGAATACGGGAAAACCAGAAAAGTTGTTTTTACACCCCTCCACGGGGCGGGGCATACCCCGGTGGTGAAGGTCCTCGGCGATATGGGTCTTCAGGTGGTAACGGTGCCGGAACAGCGGGACCCCGACGGCAATTTCCCTACCGTCGAGTACCCGAATCCCGAGGAAGCTTCGGCAATGAAGATGGCCCTGGACCTGGCACAGCGGGAGAAAGCCGATCTGGTAATGGGGACCGACCCCGACGGCGACAGATTGGGTATCGCCGTACCCGACGGCGGGGGCTACCGCCTTATAACCGGTAACCAGCTGGGAGTTCTGTTAGCGGATTATATCTTTTCAGAGCTTACGGAAACGGGAAATCTGCCGCCGAAACCCGCCCTGGTGAAAACAATTGTAACGACGGAACTGCAGGCGTTGATAGCGGATGATTACGGGGCGGAAACGTTCGACGTTTTGACGGGATTTAAGTATATTGCCGAAAAAATCCGGGAGTTCGAGTCGAGCGGCTGCAACTATATTTTCGGCGGTGAAGAGAGTTACGGGTATCTGGTGGGGACGGAGGTCCGGGACAAGGACGCGGTTTCCGCCGCGGCGATGACGGCGGAAATGACCCTGTATCATATTTCCCGCGGGAAATCGGTTATTACGCGGCTCAATGAATTGTACAGGCGGTACGGATATTTTCAGGAGGCACTTGTATCGAAAACCTTCGAAGGGCGGGAAGGGAAGGAAAAGATACTGGACCTGATGAAATCCCTTCGGGAGAACCCGCCGGAGACCTTCGGCGGAGGGAATGTGCGGGTTGTAAAGGATTATCTCAAACGGCTGGAAACCGACAGAGCTGCCGGGACCGAAAAGGAAATTCTTTTACCGAAATCCGACGTGCTGCAGTTTGTCCTCGACGACAAGAGCATTGTCTCTGTCCGTCCTTCGGGTACCGAACCGAAAATCAAATTTTACGCTTCCATTAGGACAGGCCCGATGGAGGACCTGAAGGAGGCGGAACGCATTGTCGATGCCAATTTGCGGAAGATCCTTAAGGAAATTGAATTACTTGTTACCTGAAAAGAGCTGACAACTATTCAATAATATGATATAAAACTGCGCTATGGAAAAGAAAAAATCAAAAGCCTTGGCCCTGTTCGCGAGCTGTGCCGCCTATTTTATAGCCGCCCTCGCGGGAATAATGTTTGTACGGCACATTTGGTGGGGAAGCACCCACCCTATCGTCATGATCGGTGTTGCCGATTTGACAGCTACGGTAATTATTTTCATTTTCAGCGTTGTCTTTGATAATTCAAGTTTTTACGACCCCTATTGGAGTGTCGCGCCGATTTTCTTCGTTTTTTACTATTTTTTCTTTATAACCCCGGAAGCAGGAACACCGGTTCGGCGTCTCTTCGTTGTCGCCTTCGTTGTTATCTGGGGAATACGGCTTACTATTAATTTTCTGCTGCATTGGCAGGGGCTGGACCATGAGGACTGGCGGTATGAAAACTTCCGTAACACCGCGAAACGGGGTTACTGGCCCGTCAGTTTTTTAGCTATTCACTTGTTTCCGACAATTATCGTCTTTTTAGGTTCACTGTCCCTCTATCCGGCCCTCGCGGAGTCGGCGCGGGGGTTGAACGGTATCGACATTGCCGCCGTTGTTCTGACCGCCGGTGCAATTTTTCTCGAAGCCCTTGCCGACGGGCAGCTGAGAAGGTTCTATCTGCGCGACAGGGACAAAACGAAGGTTTTCACCGAGGGTCTGTGGGGTGTTTCCCGGCATCCGAACTATTTCGGTGAAATTTCCTTCTGGTGGGGGCTTTATTTATTCGGGCTGGCGGCGAACCCTTCCTATTGGTGGACGATTATCGGACCGCTGCTCATTACGCTGATGTTCCGTTTCATCAGCCTGCCGATGATTGAAAAACGGATGATATCACGGCGGCCGGAATTCGAAGAACTCAAAGGTTCTGTTTCTCCGATTATTCCCTGGCCCTTCAATAAAAGGCAGTAAATGGATGCTTTAAAACGGGTAGAGGAATTAAAACGGAAAATTGAAGAATTACAGAGCGGCAGCGCTGAAAGTGCACTGCCCGCCGCGGCCGGAAAGAACGAATTTTCCCTCGATTTTGTAGAGTCCGAAAATATCCATGAAATAGAAACGGGGATCCGGGAAACCTTGTCCGGCATTGCTCTGTCGAAAGCGGCCCTCTGCAAGGCGCTGGCCAATATCGATACGAAGAAACTCTACAAACAGGTAAAAGCGGGAAACTTTCTCGAATATCTCGAAATGGCGCGGATACCGCTGAATTATAAAACGGCGAAGGAATACGCGAAAATCGGAGATACCATGCTGCGGTTCAGGGAAGAACTTACCAGTGTGGACTTCCGGGAGGAAGACGGGCTGAAAAAATTGGTCTATTTGGACAAGGCCTTGGATAAATGCGGGGAAGACCGGGAGGTTGTGTTCGAGAAAGTAAAAGAGAGCAGCCTTCGTGACTTTCAGCAGTGGATACGGGAATTGGAAGAAGAGGAGCAGGAGGAAAGCACCTGCCATACCATTGATGAAACCGGCAGGCCGCGGCCCGATATCCGCCTGCGGAACAATTCGGTCTTTCTGGAAACCGGTCCGGGGAAACGTGAGGAAATTATCGTTACCCGCCCCGCGGAGATGGGCATCGATCCGGATTCTCCGAAATGGGCCGGTTTTCTCGAACAGCTTCGGGAGCTGCTGATAACGTTTATTCAGGACAATGGATAGTACAAGGAGAATCGTATGAGTCGGGAACTGCAGGGACGTTCATTGCTTACATTGAAGGATTATACGCCGGAGGAAATACGGAGGCTGCTAGATATTTCCACGCGGGTCAAAACTGAAAAGCAGAGGGGAAAACGGCAGCAGCGTTTCGCGGGCTATACCCTCGCGCTGATATTTGAAAAACGGTCCACCAGGACCCGGTGCGCGTTTGAAACGGCCTTCGGAGAGGAGGGAGGGCACCCGGTCTTTTTGTCCCTAAGCGACATTCAGTTAGGTGCTAAGGAATCGGTGGAGGACACCGCCCGGGTATTAGGCCGGATGTTCGATGCAATCCAGTACCGCGGCTTTGAACAGCGTGTTGTGGAAACACTTGCCGAATATTCGGGGGTACCCGTCTATAACGGGCTGACCGACGCCTTTCATCCCACCCAGGCCTTAGCGGACCTGATGACGGTGGAGGAGACCTTCGGAGACTTGAAGGGGCGGCGGATCGCCTTTGTCGGTGACGGAAGAAATAATGTTGCCCGCAGCCTGATGATCGGCTGCGCGAAGACCGGCGCTCATTTTACCGCCGTCTCCCCGGAAAGTCTCGCTCCGTCGGAGGAGGTCCTCGCGTACTGTCTGGAACAGGCGAAGACTTCCGGCTCTGAAATTCAGGTACTGCATGGTCCCGCGGAAGGGGTCGCGGGCGCCGATGTTATCTACACCGATGTCTGGGCCTCCATGGGTGAAGAGGAGAAACTCGCGGAGCGGAGAGCCGTGTTAGGGCCCTACCAGGTAACGGCCGATTTGATGAAGAAAACCGGCAAAAAGGAAACGATATTCATGCACTGTCTTCCCGCCGTAAAGGGGAACGAGGTGACCGCCGAAGTAATTGACGGACCGCGGTCGAAGGCCTGGGACGAAGCAGAAAACCGGAAGCATACCATCAAAGCACTGATGCTCGAAACGGTCCTGTAACCGTTTTGCACTGCGACGTTGTCATTCTTGCCGCGGGCTTCTCTTCACGTATGAAAAAGTGGAAGCCGGCCCTGCCGGTCGGGGACACGACGGTCATTCAGCTGGCGGCGGAACATGCCCGGGCCGGGGGGGGGAGGGTCATTGTTGTCGGGGGGGAGCGGTCCGCGGAACTGCGGCAGCTGCTGGCAGACGGGCGGCGGGAGGAAGGCCCCTCCCTTCTGTTGGTGGTAAATCCCGCGCCGGAGCGGGGAATGCTTTCTTCGGTGCAGACCGGCGTTCAAGAGGCGCGTACCCCCCGCTATTTTATCGCCCTCGGAGATATGCCCTTTGTGCGGAAAGAGACCTATCTGCGGCTGATGAGGGCGGCCGCGGAGGGGCCCGGGCACGCGGCTGAGGTAATACTTCCGCGGTGGAGCGGGCGGGAAGGACATCCGGTCCTTCTCTCCGCGGAACACACAACGGCGGTGCTGGCGGCCGACAGCGGACGTATGACCCCGCGGGATGTTCTCAGGCCCTTTCCGAAACGGTATGTCGATGTTGATGATGAAGGCGTCTGTATCGACCTGGATACGCCGGGCGACTATCGGCGCATGTGCGGGACCGATTTGCCGTGAGTAACCGCGATAATTTCCGCGGCGATGGAAACCGCTATTTCGGCCGGGGTCCCTCCGCCGATATGTATTCCCACAGGAGCGTACACGTACCCGGGTATGGTAAGGCCTTTCTGCCGAAGCTCGTCGAAGGACTGCCGGACTTTGTTTTTCGATCCTATCATTCCGATGTAGGAATAATTTGTTTCTTCCCGGCGGAGGAGCTGCTCTAAAATTATCGTGTCGTACTCGTGGTTGTGGCTCGCGATAAAACAGTGTCCCGAAGAAAGATAGGCCTCAGCCGGGGTAATGTCCTCGTAGGAGCAGCGGAGCGCCGTCCGTCCGAGGTTTTTGTGCCGGTCAATTATTCCCTCCCGGTTGTCCACGATAACGGCAGTGTAGCCTAAGGATTCGAGGACCGGCGCCGCGGCGCTTCCTACGTGCCCGCCGCCGAAAAGAACGAAGAAGGACCGGCTTGAAAAATGTTCGTACATCAGGATGACCCGTCCGCCGCAGGTCATCCCGAGGTCGGCCAAATCGTACGTTACCACGGCAACGGGCCGTTTCTCTGCTTCACGGCAGTGCCGCTGGGCCTCCCGTTCCAGGCCGCCGCCTCCGATTGTCCCGGACGGCATTCCGAAGAAGGGCACAATCATTTTTTTCCCGGCTTCGGCGGGTGTGTTTCCCTCTGCTTCGATTACCGTGACGATGTGGATGTCCTGTCCCTTTTCCAGGAACTCGAGGGCTTTTTTGAATATATCGACGGCAGTATTCACGGAGAACAGGGTAGCCTAGTTGCGGGCATCTTTCAAGATATGCTATTGTATCGAAATTACATTGATGAATACAAGCACACTCTATTCAATTATTTTCTTTTCTTTCGGCGGCATTGGATTGATCGTTTTTGTTTCCCTTTTTTTTATAAGCGCGCCCTACGGAAGGCACCAGCGGGCGGGGTGGGGAATTACAATAGAAAACAAGGCGGGCTGGATTATCATGGAGGCGGCCGCCCCCGCCTGTTTTTTTATTTTTTTCCTCCTCGGGTCCTGGAAAAGCGGGGTAATGCCCTATCTGTTTTTATTTCTCTGGATGTTTCATTACCTTTACCGTTCTTTCGTTTTTCCGTCACTCATACGGGGCACAAAAACAATGCCCCTCGCGATCGCACTTTTTGCCGTTGTTTTTAACGGTGTTAACGCCTATTTGCAGGGCCGCTACCTCTACTCCTTCGCGGGGCCGGCGGGGAAGTATCCCCTTTCCTGGATCGGTTCGCCGCGGTTTCTTATCGGAGTAGGCATCTTTTTTGCCGGTTTTATCATTCACGCGAGGTCGGACCAGATCTTACGAAATTTACGGAAACCCGGCGAATCGGGGTATAAAATCCCCCGCGGCTGGCTGTTCCGGTGGATTTCAAGCCCCAACTACTTCGGGGAAATTGTGCAGTGGGCGGGCTGGGCCGTTTGTACCTGGTCCTGTCCCGGGCTCCTCTTTCTGTTGTGGACATTTTTCAATCTCTTCCCCCGGGCGCTGTCCAATCACCGCTGGTACATTCGGCAGTTTCCGGACTACCCCGGGGAGCGGAACGCCATTATTCCCGGTCTGCTGTAAGATACCGGTATAACCGGCCTATTTTGCCATGTTTTCTTCCAGGACCCGCAGCACCTCCGGCGGGGGCGTGTTGATTTTCGCGAACACCTCCTTTGTCTGCCGGTTCATGTTGCCGCACCGGACGGGGATATAGGTGTTGGCGGCATCGAGTTTGTTCTTCAGTTCCGCGTAACAGTAGGCGGCGCAGACAGAATCGAGGTCCGGATTTTTATGTCCCGTTATATAAATATCACCCATGCAGACGTTCAATACCCGGTATCGACGATGCTAAGGGGACGGTATCGATGCTTCTCGCGCCGAGTTTCGCGAGCCGGTACCGGACTTCGGAAATAGGATTATCCGTGTCCGTTACGTCGAGCTGGATCGAGTACTCGCTGTACTTTTTCCCGGGATTAATGGTCGGTTCATCGCCGTAGAGATTGTAGTCCTTCAGATACTGCTCGACACGTTCGATTTTTTCTTTCGGCACGTTAAACAGCAGAAGAATTTTATTTTCGGCGTTGATGGTCCCGTACAGGTTGAGAAGAAACATCTCCACAAGCTCCTGTTTTTCGGGGTCCCTTCCGGCTGGTTCCGAGGTCCAAATACCGGTTTCCGATTCCATCAGTGTGTCGATGACCGTTAACCCGTAATTCCTGATGGCGCTTCCGGTCTGGGTTATTTCCAGCCCTACGTCCGCGCCTTTGCCGGTAATTTTTGCTTCGGTCTTCCCCCAGGTTTCATATACAACGAATCCGTTTTTTATCTTCGGCGGGGTCGTATATTTTTGCACCGAGAACTCCGGAAATTTCCCGCCCATGCCGATTTCCTCTAACCGCTGTTTCATCCAGTCGACGGCCATGTAGGGCATTTCCGATACCACGCGTATAATCGACTGTCGTTTACAAAGCCCGGTAAGGACGGTTTTCCAGTCGGTTTCTTTACCGCCGGAATCGACAATCGCCACGATTTTTACCGCGCCCCGTTGTAATGATAAAACTTTCTTCAGTTTCACTTCACGGCCGTATTCGTATTTCAGTTCCAGGGAGCGTTCACGGACCCAGTCGTCCCCGGCAATGGCGATATCGAGCTCGTCGAAATGGAGCTGGGTGCCGAATTCCTGGGGCCGGCCGTCCCATCCATACAGATATCCGATATACGGAAACCGTGTCGGTCCCCCGCTTTCATATCCCGATGTGGTAAATCCGGCATCTTCGAGAAGGTCCGCCAAATTGCCGCCCCGTTTCGGGTCGGCTAACGAGCCCGCGGGCATTCCTATCACTAGTTTTGTTTCTTTCATGATACAGGTCTTCCTTATAATGTTGTTGTATTATTCTTCCATCAGTTCCAGGGTTTTGTCCGGGGCAAGGCGCCGGTAATAACAGGAGGTATGGGGAAGTCCGTTCTCCCGTTTCGCGTGGCAGGCGCCTTTCCCCTGGGGGGTAACGAGATACACCAGTGAGTTCTGCTCGCAGTTAATCCGGATCTCGTCCACTTTCAGCGTGTCTCCGGAGGTCATGCCTTTCTTCCACAGTTCCTGTCTGCTCCGGCTGTAGTAGGTCGCCAGCCCCGATTTCAGGGTCTCTTCAAATGCTTCTTTGTTCGCGAAGGCGAGTATCAGCACTTCCTTCGTTGTTGTATCCTGAGTAACAACCGGGACAAGGGTCTGTCCGTCGGGGCCGAAGTCGAGCCGCAGCTCCGTTGTATATTCTTTGCTCATATTTTCCTCGTTTTTATTCTTCTTCTTCGAAATAGTCTTCTTCGAGCTGGTCGAGTTCTTCATCGTCGAATGGCAGCTCATCGTCTTCGTCCAGCAGGTCGTCGTCTACATGATACTGTTCCTGCCAGTCTCCGGCTTCTAAATCGTCAAAGGACTTACTCCAGTCATTCGAATCGAGGTCTTCTTCATCTTCTTCGAATTCCTGATAGTCTTCGAGGCTTTCGAAATTTTCAAACTCGTCCATTTCGTCGAGCACTTCGTAATCCTCGAATTCGTCGTCTAGATCGAAGTCTTCCTCTTCCGCGTCGAAATCGATGTGGTCCTCAAACTCATCAAAGCCGCTCATGCCTATAGTGTAACTGGTAATTTTATTTTTTCAAAGGGGCAGTTTACCGTTTTTCAAATATTTGTTGCCGGTTCCTAATAGGTTTCACCGTAGTATTCGATGGTGAATGTTGCCGGCAAGCCGCCTTCATTCGTGCCCATGTAGAAATAGTCTGCTACCATCATCCCATTAT
>CAYTSI010000084.1:0-13818 GCA_964440465.1 uncultured Spirochaetales bacterium | reverse complement strand
TTCCGTCGCTCGCCGCCGCGGTGAACAGTCCGCCGGCAAGAAATACAAGACACAGCAGAACAAGTAACCGGCTGCGGTGTACACGGGGTACTGATTTCACAAATTCCCTCCTGCCTGTTCTGCCGTATTGTTTCGGAAATCGGGGTTTTGTGCAAGCGTGTAAATGGGAAACTTGCATAATTTGCTTTTTTCTTCTATAGTATTTTTTACGAGAAACTCCACTATGAAGAATAACTCAAGCTTTCAGCAGACAATACCGCTCTTCCAGCGCAGCGACACCAGGTTTATTCTGGCTGCAGTTGTTGTTTTTTTAGTCATGGTCTTTATCAGTCTGTTGATGACGGTCTATTTCAATAAGCACCTTATCGAAATCCGGAAGCAGGAGCTAAAGCGGCTGGTCACCGTCGGCAGGAATACAATCGAACCGGTCCTCAATGATTACTCGGCCGGCAGGATAACGAAAGAGACGGCCCTCCGCGAAGTGACCGGCCTGGCCCGCCGGATGACATACGAAGACCCGACAATGCAGAACTACCTTTTTATGAGTTCGTATACCGGAATTATGCTGGTACAGCCCTTTGAACCGGAAAAGGAGGGGGGTAATCAGTGGGACCTTCAAGGCTCGAGGGGAACGTACATTATCCGTTCCCTAATTGAAAAGGCAAAGGAAGGTGCAGGATATGTTTCTTATTACTATCCTCCGCCGGGTTCAGAGGTCCCGGAGTTGAAAATCTCTTATGTGGAGGGAATCGATCCGCTGCAATGTTATATCGGCACAGGGATGTATATTGGAGACGTTCAGGCTGTGCTGAAAGCGACGATGCTTCCCATCACTATTATTACCGGATGCATCAGTATCGTTTTCTTGGGCGTTCTTTTTTTCCTTACCCGGCCGTTTTTGGCGGCGTATCACTATCTGGTGCGGATGTTCAGCATTGTCCGGGACAGGACGTATCAAAAACTGCCGGGCAGCATGCTGCCGGAATCGGGCAAACAGCATTTTCGGAACGCGGAAGCACGGTATCTCGTATCGAGTTTCGAGAAGATGATGAATAAAATCGAACAGAACCGCGGTGAAGCGGTGTTTGAACAGACCAAACTGCGGCTGCTCTTGGAAAACCTCCCGGCCTACGCGTTTTTAAAAGACGGTCAATTCCGCTATCTTACCGCGAACAAAGTATTCTGCGATTACGTGAATGTCCCGCTGGAAGATTTGATCGGTAAGACAGATTATGAAATATTTCCGCGTGACATTGCCGATGAGGCACGCCGTGAGGACAAAACGGTCATGGCAACTCTCGAACTTCACCAGGTAATTGAAGAGGTAAAGGACCCGGACGGCAGAGTTCAGCGTATTATTAATAAGCGGAAAATGCCCATCTTGAGCAATGAGGGCGGGCCGGACGGTATCATCGGGCTTGCCTTCGACATTACCTCATTAAAACAGCATGAAGAGCAGCTGAAAGCATCGCTCGAACAGAAAGACATCCTGCTAAAGGAGGTACACCATCGGGTCAAGAATAATCTGCAGATTATATCTTCACTGATCAATCTGCAGATCGGTACGGTTGGTGACGACCGGTACCGCGCGCTGATGCAGGAGAGCAGCAACCGGATTTCTTCTATGGCAACGGTACATGAAATGCTATACAAAAGCATCGAGCTCAATACGGTTAATATGCACGCGTATATTAACGAGATGGCCCGGCACCTGATTGAGGTATACGGTCTAAATAGCAGCAGGGTACAGCTTGTCGAGGAAATTACTATAACGGAGTTGGACCTGGATAAATCGATTCCGGCGGGACTTATTATTACCGAACTGATATCCAATTCGATAAAATACGCGTTTCCCGAAGGCCGGGGAGGCACAATTACCGTGAAGCTGAATGAACAGCAGGACGGGTATATTGAACTTGTCGTGCGGGATGACGGTGTGGGGCTGCCTCCGTCTGTTCTAAGCGGTTCCGTTGATTCCCTCGGGCTCCTCCTTGTAAACGCGTTAACCGGACAGCTTGAAGGGGCACTCTATGTGGAAAACAGAGAGGGGGCGTATTTTTCCGTTGTATTCCCGAAATAGGATAAATGTTGTGTCGAACGGCAAAGCTTCTGGGAAAGGTCCCGCGTCGGGAAACAGCCCGGCACCGAAAGCCCTGCTGATAAATCCCCCCGTTTATGATTTTGCCCTGTACGATTTGTTTCTCCAGCCCTACGGTCTGATGCGGGTCGGTGCCTGGCTTGAGCGCTGCGGCTGGAAGGTACGGTACGTTAACTGCCTCGACTACACCGACCCCGCAAGCAGCCGGGAGTTCGGGAAACCGAAACGGAAGCCCGACGGCACCGGCAAGTTTTACCGAAGTGTCGCGGAAAAGCCGGACAGCCTGAAGGGAATAAACCGGCGGTACGCGCGCTACGGAATTCTCCGGGAGGTGGTTGTCCGGCGGCTTCGGGAAGCAGCGGAAGGGGGCGGGCCCGACGCGGTTTTTATTGCCACCGGTATGACGTACTGGTATCCGGGGCTTGTCGAGGCGGTACGGACGGTTCGCAAACTTTTCCCTCGGGTACCGGTGATAGCGGGCGGGGTGTACGCGACGCTGATGCCGGAACACCTGCGGGCGCGCGCTGATGTGGATTATGTAGTGCCGGGAGATGCCTTGTCCGGGACTTCCCTGCCGTCGATTTTGCAGCGGCTCGGTCTGCCGGCCTATGACGAGAAACTTAGCTATCCGGACGAAGGCACCGCGGCGGTATTATACGCCGACGCGGCTGTTCTGGAACTGAACCGGGGCTGTCCGTTTTCCTGCACCTACTGCGCGTCGAAGAAGCTGTGCCCCTCGTTTCGGCCGGGCGACCCTGAAGCCGCGTTCGCGTATTTCCGCGGCCTGTACCGGTTGGGAGTGCGGAATTTTGCATTTTATGATGACGCGCTGCTCTATAAAAAGGAGGAAGTGCTCCATCCTTTTCTGCGGGAGCTTATCGACGGCGGATTCAATGCGCGTTTCTACACGCCGAACGCGGTGCATCTTCGTTACATCGATGAAGAAACGGCGCTGCTCATGAAACGGGCCGGGTTCCGCGAGGTGCGGCTGGGTTTTGAAAGCGCCGACGCGGGTTTCCACCGGGCATATGATTCTAAGTTCAGCATTGACAGTTTTTCCGGCCGGATACGCGCGCTGAAGAATGCCGGCTTCAGTCCGGAACAGCTCCGGGTGTATGTTCTTGCCGGACTGCCCGGCCGGCGGGCGGAGGAGGTGGAGGAATCGGTGCGTTATGCCCATCAGGCGGGTGTGCGGGTAATGCTCGCGCGCTATTCACCTGTTCCAGGTACGGCCCTGTGGCCGGAAAGTGTAGAAAGAAGCCGGTATCCCATCGAAGAGGAACCCCTCTATCACAACAATACATTCTTCTCCATGGAGTGGGAGGGTTTTACCAGGGAGGACCTGCAGCGCCTTCAGGACCTGACGGTAGAACTTAACCGAAATATTTTCTAGGCGGCAGCGGCCTTAACGAGGAGATAGGTCCGGGTCCATTGAAGCTCCCGATCGGCAAGGGCGGCAATTATTTTTTCCGCAATCGTCCGTCCTTTTTTTTCTCCGGCCGTTTCGCAAAGGGCCCGGCCGTACCCTCCGGAGACACCCGGATCCATCCATCCTTCGACGGTCCTTTTCGGCACGACCCGGACTTCCCGCAGCGGGACGGTCTCCAATCGCCTGACGGTAAGACCCGCCTTTGTACATGCCGCTTCTACCGTTGTTTCATCCCAGTTGAGGAGGGGATTGTTCCGGTCCCCGTAAACCAGTTCCTCCGCCGCGGCAAGAAGGTCTCTCTCGTTTTTGTTTAACCCTGTCGAATCGCCTGAAAAAAAAGCGGAAAGGCGCTGCCCGTAAGCGGGTAGTATTTCAGCCGTCGAAATGATACCGCCGGGAGCGAGGAGCTCTGCAAGCACTTTCCACAGCTCTGTTTTCCTTTCCTTCCGGGTCCCAAGATTCCTCCCGACGATGAGTTCGAACCGTATATCTTCGCCTAAGCCCTGATTGCAGTTTTCATTCTCGGCGGTAAATACGTTCGGCCGTTCCAATTCCGGGAGCGAAGAAAGGACCCCTTCGAGCAGGTTCTTCTCCTGTTCCGATTCAGCGGCCGCCCATACCCCGCCTTCGGGTACACGCCGCAGGGCTTCCAGTGTCAGTAAACCGCCCCCGGGGTTGATATCGAGGACCCTCCAGTGCCGCCGGACCGCGATGCCGCTGAATATTTCTTCCCGAAGCGTACTCAACGTTGTATTGAAGGCCTGCATCGTTCGGGCAATCCACCGGTCCCGCTGCTTGTCCGGCGGCGAGAAAGAGAGGATTTCCTCCGGCTGCCCGTCCGCCCCGCCGGTAAGTGCCGCTTCGAGCTGGACCTCCCGCCGCCGCAAAACGGTATCGCTGATTTCTGCTTCAAAACCCATCCGGGATGGCTGATAAAAAATCCTACCCCGGAGTTCCTTCGGCAGATACTGCTGGGCAACCCAGTGGCCGGTAAAAGCGTGGGGATATTGATAACCTTCTCCGTGGCCGAAACCCTTTTTGTCTCTGCTGCTGTCGCGCAGATGGTTCGGCACTTCCCGCTGTTCCTCCTCTTCGATACTTTTCAAAGCGTCGAAGTAGCCTAAGGCGGAATTCGATTTCGGCGCGGTTGCCAGGTAGAGGGCCGCTTCGGTCAGGTGGAACTGTCCTTCCGGAAGTCCGATCCGGTCGAACGCCGCCGCCGCGGCCTCGGCAACAACCAGCGCGTTGGGGTCCGCCATGCCGATGTCCTCGCACGCTGAAATCAGCATGCGGCGGAACAGATATTTGGGGTCTTCCCCCGCCCTGATCATCTTTGCCATCCAATAGAGGGCCGCGTCGGGGTCGGAACCGCGGATGGATTTGATAAAAGCACTGATGGTGTCGAAGTGGTAGTCCCCCTCCTTGTCGTAGAGGACCACTTTTTTCTGAATGCTTTCTTCCGCCGTTTCCAGGGAGATGCGGATCGTTTCGCCGTCCGCGGGCGGGAAGGCGCCGGGTGTCGTTTCCACCGCCAGCTCCAGAGCATTCAGGAGGCTCCGGGCGTCGCCGTTTGCAATTTCCGCCAGATGTTCCAGGGCGCCCGGCTCGATTTCGATCCGGTACCTGCCGTAACCCCGCTCTTTGTCTTCAAGGGTGCGGCGGGCGATCTCAAGCAGGTCTTCCCTCCCCAGGGGTTTCAGCTGAAAGATCCGGCTCCTGCTGACTAAGGCCGAGTTGACCTCGAAATAGGGGTTCTGCGTTGTCGCACCGATAAGAATAAAGGTGCCGTTTTCCACCCAGGGAAGGAGGGCGTCCTGCTGGGCTTTGTTCCAGCGGTGCACTTCATCGACGAAGAGGATTGTCCTCCTGCCGTAGAGCTCCTGACGTTCTTTCGCACGGTCGATTGCCTCGCGGATCTGTTTAACGCCGCTTAACACGGCGTTGATGGTTTCGAATGAGCTCGCGGTGGTGTTGGCAATAACCACTGCAAGGGTCGTTTTCCCCGTCCCCGGCGGTCCGTAAAAAATGAGCGACGAGAGCTGGTCGGCCTGGATCGCACGCCGCAGCAGCCTGCCCGGTGCTAAAATATGCTCCTGTCCGACAAAATCGTCTAAGGCCCGGGGCCGCATCCGCGCCGCTAAGGGTTCGCTGTTGTCTGATACCGACTGAAACAGTTCCATTATGCCTTAGTATATACGGCCGGGGGCGGCGGGGAAAGGTGCGGTTATCGCAAGCGGCCATCGCGGGGCTGATTCAGGGTGCTACCTGGACCTTGTCGAGTATTTCGGCCAGTTGATTCTTGTCGAGCGGTTTATTGATGTAGCCTTCAATTTCCAGGTCCGGATACAGCTCTTCCACCTCGTCCCTGCTGTGGGCGCTTAAAGCAAAAATAGGAATTGTTTTATCAATCCGGCTGTTTTCACCGGTACGAATCATCTGAATTGCCTCGGAGCCGCTGAGTTCCGGCATTTCAAGGTCCATGAGGACCACATCAAACGGGTTGTGTTCGAGGGCGTGCAGCACCTCTCTTCCGTTTTTCGCCACCACCGTGGAATGCCCCATTTTTGTTAGAAAAAGCGTCGCCACCTTTGCGTTTATTGTATTGTCTTCTGCTAAAAGTATTCTCATTGCTTTTGTTCCTATTGTACAGTAAAGATAGTAATTCCCGCGGGTTTCGTCAATTTTTTTGTGTTCCTTTTCCAGGTTGCAGTCATACCTAATTAACTATAAACTGACGCCAATGGCATATCCTATTGAACCGCTTATTACAAAGCAGGTTGACATTGCCGGCGAGGCGCATTACACCATCCGCTGGTCTCCACTTACCGAAGTTGATAAATATACTATTATTAAAAGTGTGCCTGCCGTAGCCGGGCTGTTTGAGCTGTATTATAAGGACAACCGGGGCAAGCTAATCCGGTTTTATATGGCAAGGGTGTGGATCGGGGGCCTGCGGAGCACTCTCCGGCGGCTTACCGACCCCGAGTTAAATGAAGATGAAAAATGGAGAGACGTACTCGAGCATAAGCCCTGTTATTTCCGGTATGCCCAGTGCAATTCCTACAAGGATTTAACGGATGTGCTCTATTTTTTTTCGGAAACATTGTATCCCCATGAACGTAAAACCTACAATTCCGAACGGTACACCGGGATCTTTGTTGATGAAATTTCACCCGACAAGATTGTAGATATTTAGTTGATGTTTTTCATAAAACGACCTATCATGACGGGCGGCGGACCGATACTGATATAGAAGAGGAAAATGACGATGGAACAGGTAAAAGAAATAATTGAAAGCGGAAATGCAGTTTTAGGGATCGAGCTGGGCTCCACTAGGATAAAAGCGAGCCTGATAAGCAGGGACAGCACGCCGCTGGCCTCCGGGTCGTACGGCTGGGAAAACCGGCTGGTCGACGGGATTTGGACCTACAGTCTCGACGACGTCTGGGAGGGGCTCGCGGCCTGTTACGCGGACCTCGCCAAAAATGTGAATAAAGAATACGGCGTATCTTTAAAGAAATTTTCAGCTGTCGGGATCAGCGCGATGATGCACGGCTATATCAGCATCGACAAGGAGGGGAAGCTTCTTACCCCGTTTCGGACCTGGCGCAACAACATAACCGGGGAGGCGTGTGAAAAACTGTCGCCTCTGTTCAATTTCGCGATACCGCAGCGGTGGAGTATCGCCCATCTGTATCAGGCGGTATTAAACGGTGAAGAGCATGTGGGAAACATCGCGTATCTAACTACGTTAGCGGGCTACGTACACTGGAAACTGACGGGAAGAAAAGTCCTGGGCATCGGGGACGCGTCGGGCATGTTCCCCATCGATCCGGCAGCCCGGAACTATGATGACAAAATGATCAATGCCTTCGACGGACTGGTACAAGACCGGGGCTTCCCCTGGAGACTGAGCGAGATCCTTCCGGAGGTACTTGTCGCGGGCAATAACGCGGGAACACTGACGGCTGAAGGCGCGAAATTGATTGATCCTTCGGGCAGCCTGCGGGAGGGTATTCCCTTCTGTCCGCCGGAAGGCGACGCCGGCACCGGCATGGTTGCTACAAACAGTGTCCGGCCCCGTACCGGCAACGTTTCCGCGGGCACATCGGTATTCGCTATGCTGGTGCTTGAGAAACCGCTGTCGAAACCGCATGAGGAGATCGACATTGTCGTAACACCCGACGGCAAGCCCGTGGGGATGGCCCACTCGAACAACTGTTCCTCCGATTTCGACGCCTGGATGGGAGTGTTCGCCCGGGCGGTCCGGGCCTTGGGAGTGGAGCCCGCCGATAACGACCTCTACGGCAGGCTGATGCCCCTCGCCCTGCAGGGTGACACCGATTGCGGCGGAATGCTCGCGGTAAGCTACGTCTCCGGGGAACACATTACCGGTTTTACCGAAGGGCGTCCTCTCCTGGTGCGCCAGCCGGACAAACCCTTCACCCTGGAAAACCTTTTGCGTTCGCTGCTGTTTACTTCTTTCTGTGCTCTGCGCACGGGGCTGAATATTCTTACCCTAGACGAAGGCGTGGAGGTGGACGAGATCCGCGGTCACGGCGGCATATTCAAGACCGCGGGGGTCGCCCAGAAAATTATGGCCGCGGCCACTAATATTCCCGTCAGCCTTCCGGAGACCGCCGGGGAGGGCGGCTCCTGGGGCATGGCCCTGCTGGCCGCCTTCATGGTCCGGGAAGACAGGGAGCAGGCCCTCCCCGATTTCCTCGATACACTTATCGCCGGCAGTATCGGGACGGCAGTCAAACCGGACCCGAAGGACGTGGCGGGCTTCGATGAGTTCTTTCAGCGCTATCACGCGGGGCTTTCCATCGAGCGGGAAGCGGTAAAGGTGCTGCGTTAGCCGGGGAAATTACTTGCCGAAGCCTTCGTTACCTTAAACGGCAGTTCCGGGTCCCGGTGGCGTACCAGTTCCGGTACCGTCCCTGCCATACCGAAATGCTCTCCTTTGATAATGACCGCACCGCTAATGCCGGCGATTTCCGTTATGTGCTGTAATACTTTTTCTATATCGTCAGCCGACAGTACCGAATTGCATGCGGCGGTGGCCGCTGCGTCGGCTAAGGCGGCATCCGGGGAGAAAACCGTAGCTAAATCGCATTTTCCGAAACTGATGCTGTGGCCCATCATGCTCGAGGAAGAGCAGACCGCCAATGGGATGTCCGCCGGTTCGATTTTAAAGGCCAGTTCCCGAAAGGAAGGTCCGGCGGAAGCGTAGATACCGATATAGAGCGGCTTCCGGTCTCTCACCCTTCCGATGAAAATATCGCCCCCGTTGTCGACAACCGCTTCCTCCGCGCCGCCGCCGGCAGCGGCCTCGCAGGCCATCGCGGCGACTGTTCCCGCGACCGCCGCCATGGGGCCGACGTCCGTCTTTCTGCTCGCCGCGTCGAGGCGCCGGACAATTTCCGGGGCCCCCGCGGGGGGAGGGGCGGGCAGGGGGGTTAAGGCCGCGGCGAAGTGCGGGTGTTTCGCGATGTAGTCTTCGAGCTGCCGCCGTGTGCCGCGAATGCTTTCGGTAATGACATCGGTTTTGTCGGAGGCTATCCGGTAATGGGCGTTTTTATAGGTAAACTCGATAAAGTGCATGAGTGCTAAAACAACGGAGAACAGGCGCCGTAGGGACAGTTCTCCACACAGTTCAGGCATTCGATGCACTTGCCGCCGTCGAAGCTTATTTCCATGGTTTCCCGGCTGACGATGTAAATAGCGTTCGTCGGACAGTGCGTCAGGCAGTTGCCGCACTGGACGCAGATCTCCTCGTCCCAGCGGATCCCCTTTGTCGCCTCGTCGATGGTAACGTTGAAGGTCCGGACATATTCCATTGCCCGTGCGATGTCCTCCTCCTTGCCGGTAATGTCGAGGACAAGGTATCCCTCCTCCTCCGGCGTTACCTTTGCCCGAAAGATGTTCACAACCAGATCGTAGTCTTTTACCAGGTGGTAGACAATCGGTTTTTCGGTTTCACACCGGGGAAAGGACAGGAGGAGCTTCTTCGTTATCGTTTTAATCTCCATGCTTCGGTCCCCGTATTTCGAGCGGTTTCATCGACTGCTCCGCCGGGAGCGGTGCTATGGGCGGATTCAGCAGAAACTCGCCCCGTTTTATTTCATCCCGCAGAAGCGCCGCGATTTCCCGGGCCTTCGAGTAGGACGACAGCGCGCCCGCTTCAATCTCTTTCCCGTTGATGCGTACCTTCCCCGTTTTCAGTTCTCCGTAGGAAACAGCGGCAAGAACTTTTCCGGTTTTTTGGGGATAGTCGCCGGAATAGTCGATAACCTGCGCGTATATATCACTGTCCCGGACGGTGGTCGCTTTGAGGATGTCGGCGTTAAGGATCGGAATTGGAATTCCCACACCTAAAGCGAGAGAAGCGCCGTAACCTTTAAAGGAGACGCCGCGGACAAAACCGGGTTTCATCTGCTTCATGTCCCCTGTAAGCGCAAGGGTGCCGGCGCCTTCCGAAGGGACCCCGTTTCCAGACCTTTCACAGGCCGGGCTGTGCTGGGTACCTTCGGCGTAGACGTGTCCGCGGGCCCCCGCGAGCCAAATACTTGTCCCGATACCGATGGTACGGTACCAGGGGTCGTTTAAAAGGGGAGAGAGCTGCCCCGCCGAACAGTAGGAGATGTTCCGCATGTTCGGTTTCAGATACCCGAGGTAGGTATAAATCGGTTTGTCCGAAGTGTTCACGGCAACGTTGTAGTTCTGGTAGCAGTTTCGGGGGTTTACCATTATCGCCTGGTTCAAGTCGTCGATGGTAACGTATGTACGGATTTCCTTCCGGGGGTAATCGTCGGTACCGTAAGAGAGGGCAAACAGCTGGACTTCCTCCCGGTTTATAAGCTTTTCGATTACATGCCCCCCGCCGAAACGGAACTCTCCCGGATAATCTAAATTAGCCGGATCGTTGTGCCGGAGTTCGGTGGCGCCTAAATAAACGTCTACCGCGGCGATGCCCGTGTATACCCGGACGTCGTCGAGCCAGGCCTCGGTCATCCGGATTTTCGGCGCGCTGTGGCCGAAATTGAGAAAGGCGCCGGAGGAGCACATCGGTCCGAATGTCGCGGTGGTAACGACATCCACCTCATCCGCTGCCGCATCGAGTCCCTTTTTATCGACATAATCGATAATTTCCTCCGCCGTCAGCACCACCGCCTGGTTCGACTCGATTTTTTTGTTGATTTCTTCGTAGGTTTTCATGGGTCCCTGTTCTTATTTCTGGCCGTAGTAGGCCCCCGGCCCGTGTTTGCGTAGAAAGTGCTTGTTCAGCTGCACCGCCGGGGTTTCCACGGCATCGGCATCTACTTCCTCGGTAAACAGGGCCATCTGCGCCACCGCTTCAAGGGCCACGGCGTTTTTCACCGCTTCCGCGGGCGTCTTTCCCCAGGTGAACGGTCCGTGGTGGGGTAGCAGCGCCGCCGGAACATGGGCCGGGTCGATGTCCCGGCGCCGGAAATACTCGACGATGACAGTCCCGCTGTACTTTTCGTAATCTTCTTCGATTTCATCGGCGGTAAGCTGCCGGGTTACCGGGACGGGTCCGAAAAAATGGTCCGCGTGGGTGGTCCCGTAGCAGGGAATCGGCTGTGCCGCCTGGGCCCAGGCGGCGGCATAGATGCTGTGGGTATGGACCACGCCGCCGATTGTATCGAAGGCCCGGTACAGTCCAAGATGGGTGGGGGTGTCGGAGGAGGGGTTCAAGTCTCCCCCGATTGTTTCACCCGTTTCGATGGAGACAAGGACAATGTCCTCCGGCTTCAGCGAGGCATAATCGACGCCGCTCGGTTTAATTGCCATTACCTCCCGCTTCTCGTCGGCCCCGCTGGCGTTCCCCCATGTAAGCACGACCAGACCCGATTCAACCAGGTCCATGTTGGCCTTCCACACCTGCCCGCGCAACGTATCGTAGTTCATTCGTGCAGATAGGTTTCGTAGCCCAAGTATTCGGAGAAGGCTTCTTCTAAGATATTCGCGGTCCGGGAAAAATTCACGGCCACGTGGTGTTCGAACCCGTTGTAGCAGATAAACTTCATTAAGTTCTGCAGGTTCGGTATCCGGGCAACGCCGTAGCCGCCGAAGGTATCGGGAGATTCGCTGCCGAACTCACCTTCACCCACGTAGCTCAAGAGCCTTCCGTTTGTATCGTCGGTGGTAAACCGGGCAAAGGTAAAGGGCCCCGGTTTTACGATGCCCACGCAGGTACCGTAGGCGTTTTCCTTCCCCACGCTGCCGGCGATAATGGCCTGGTAGTCCATTTTCATGTCCCGGAATGCCGATTTCGGCAGGTTGCTGCAGTGAAAAAGGATGCACGCGTCGGGATCGTCCGCGTAGTTGTTGTTCCAGTCCAAAAGCGCGCTCGGCGTTCCCGAGGCCAGCTGCAGGGCGTACATGGAAAGCGCCCCGGTTACGTCCACCTCGCAGGCGCTCGGCCGCAGGCAGTCGCTTAACATGCTCATCATCGTACAAGGAACAACGCCGAAATATTCTTCCATTGCCGTCCAGCACTGTACCGCCGTCGCGTCCAGCTCGTTTTCCTCGATAAAGCGGTCCATAACGACGCCGAGCTTCGCCATTTTCGTCAGCGCTTCCGCCGGTACGCTGCCGGTTACGGAATACTTCTGGACGGCGTTCAGCTTGTCCTTAACGGCAGAATCGCCGTCGGAGAGTTTCTCGATTTGACCGAAAATGTCGGAAAGGTCGATGGTTTCAACGGTAATGCCTTTGTCGGCCAGGATTTTTTCACTGTACCGCACGGTAATGAACGCCGCGGGCCGGGCGCCGATTGCCCCGATCCGGGCCTTTTTCATCCCCTTCACCACCCGGCAGACCCCTTTGAACTTTTCCAAGTCCGCTTTGAATTCATCGCTGCTTAAAGAAACGGTGTGGCTTTCGGTCAGGCTGAACGGTACATTGTACTGCCGGAGGTTGTTGCAGGTCGAGATTTTTCCGCAGAAGGAGTCCCGCCGCCGGTCGAGACTTAAGCGGCCCGTCTCGTCGGGGCTTGCCTGTATCAGAACAGGTACCTGAAAATCGAGCATTTTAAAGGTATCGGCAATACCCCGCTCCTCCCCGAAGTTCGGCAGGGTAACGATAATACCGTCGATTTTGTCTTTCTGTTCGTTAAAAAGTTTCGCGCATTTTTTTGCATCGTCTAAGGTAACCACCGCTCCGAGTTCGGTCTGGTCGGTATCGAGCATGACAGCTTCGCAGCCGTTTTCTTTCAGCACATTACGAATTTCTTCCCGTCCCTCTTTTACCAAAATGTCGGGAAAAAATCCCCGGTTTCCTACTATTACTCCGAATACCGATTTCATATTTCTCTCCTCGCTATTTTTATTTCATATTTCTGACAGCATACCCGAGAGTGGAGCGTGATGCAAGAGAGCCCCTATTCGAGCGCTTTGGTTATTTTATCGGCGAAATCGGTAAGTTCTGTTTTAAGGAGAGGGACCGTCTCCCGGAATAACGTGATTAATAAATCGATCTTCCGCCAATCGTAATTCATTTCGAAATAATACCGTTTAAAATGCCGGAACCGTAAAAGTTCGGCAAGTTTTCCATAGGTTGTTTCAGAGATGACCCGTGGTCTGGCCTTTTTTATTTCTATGGTCATTTTTTCGAGCAAATCCGAATGCCACCGGTTCTGTTCCAGGTTATTTTCAAAAGCCTGGGATATCCGCATGAACATTGTCTCTATCGCGGTATACCCGTTTTCAAGAACCTGTACGGGTATGAGAACACTGTCTTCGGTCTTTCCGATTTTCGGTACAAGTTCCTTTTCAAAGCGTTCCAGCTTGAGAAGCAGTCCGGACAATAATTCTAAGGTTTTCTCTATATGACCCGGTAGTTCGTTAAAGCGGTCGGGCATAGATTAGTTTCCCCTTTGCCGTTATTTCGGAAACATGAAGCGGATGCAGTGTTTCCAACTGCACGATATGAAGCGGGAAGGATGTCAACTCTCTCGCTTTACTGTTCAAACGAGCGAAGCGTTCCGGTTCGGTTACTCCTTCAACTGCAATGTCAATGTCCGATATTTCGCTGAAACCTTTGCCGTCGATTAAAGAGCCCCATTGGTAAACGCGTTCGGGACAAAATTCGTTGATGATCATCTCGACAATCCGGTCAAAATCACTTCGGGCCCGGGCAAGCCGCACGGCAAGATCTTCATTCCGCTCCCGCCGCTTTTTTCGAATAAATGTCCTAAGCGTTTCGATGTCCTCTTCAACCGCACCCATAATAAAATGATAAGAGATAAAATCGCCCCGGTCAA
>CAYTSI010000083.1:0-13874 GCA_964440465.1 uncultured Spirochaetales bacterium | reverse complement strand
TCCCCACCAAAGCGATACTCACCGGAAAGGTTCCGACACCCCGTCCCACAAAGCCCCCCCGAAGTTGCCGCAAAAAGGTGATCATCGCCTGGTCCTGCAGCACATCTACCTCGTCGAAGAGGACAATCAACGGTTTGGGCGCGGCAAGCTTAGCCCATGAGATCATGATGGAAGAAAGCATACTTCCCGGGGTTTCCCTGTTGGAAAAATTAGGGACCATATTTTTCCCTAAATAGAGTTCGGCGTATTCTTTTATCGCTTCACAAATTTCAGGCATGGCCCGTTCCATGTCGTCCAGCCCCTGTGCCCGTTCCAGGCTGACGTAGCAGGCAATTCCCTCGCCGCTTTCGTTAATCTCTTTCATGTAGGCGAGGAGAAAGGTGGTTTTCCCGGTTTGCCGGGGAGCGTGGAGGACCCAGTAGAGCTGTCCGCTGATATATTTGTCGAGCTGGGCGTTGATTAACCGCTCCTTCGGCGGCAGCATATAGTGGCGTTCCGGATCACAGGGCCCGGTGGTATTAAAAAACTTCTCCATTGCCTACAGTATAGCGGCAATCGGGCCTGCCGGGCAAGCGGCGCCGATGTCTTGATTCCGTTGCCGGAGAAACCGCGGAACAATTTTGCAGAGATTTCCAAAACCGTTCATGGAACGGCTGGGCCTGTTCTCTTATCCGGCCGCACCCCGCTGCGCCGACATATCGCCTGCCGTAACAGCGGGATGCCGGTAAAAATACCGGTTTGAAAATACCTTACCGCTGACCGCCTGCCGGGGACACCAGTTTAAGCATGCCCTGCAGTTTTCGCACCTGTGCAGCCATTCGGGTTTTCCGTCAACTATTCTGATATTGCCGGCGGGGCAGACTTTTTCGCAGGTCCCGCAGCCGTTGCAGTTTTCGCCGGCCGCGAGGCTCATGTCCGCTGAGTAAATACTCTCCTCGATAGAAGCTCCGGCAGCCGCGTCGGACAAGCCCGCAAGGAATTTCTTCGAAGCTTCAATAAACACGGTATGCAGTCTCCCTTTCAGGCCGGTGCGCCCCGGTTGTTCCGGACGGATATTTGTTTTCCGGGCCGCCACCTCACGGGCTATTCTGACGATTTGCCGGCCGGCTTTCCGGAAGATTTTCTTTTTCCGTTCCCAGAATTTATAAAATGCGTTTTGGGGCATATGGATTCCGTATCCTGCCGACAGGGTCCCTCCCCGTCTCCCAATGCGTTCTGCCAGTGAATCGACAGAGCATCCTTTCCCACCGCCGTAGGTTGCAACCGCGAAAATGTACTTATCTTCCAATCCTTCCAGTTTAGCGGCAAAGGCTTTTACCATATTCGGCAAATCGATGTAATAGACAGGAAAAACGATGCCGACAATTTCCGCTTCCGGCTTAACCGCCGTTTTCCGTATTGCCGAAGGGACCGGCACGAGTACCGCGTCAATATTTTCGGCCCGCAATTTCTCAGATAATTCCTTTGCTACGGCAAGACTGTTACCGGTACCGGTAAAATAATACACTTCGGCGTTCATCAACGTTCCTGTTTAACTATCGGCCACGAATTACCGAAGACCGGACCGCCTCCCGGAAGCGGGGTCGCTTCGATACTACTGTCCGCCTCCGGGCGCTCGCCGGATTTATTTGCAATTGTGGTTCAATCATCTCATCTACCTTACCGGTACGTTTACGGTACCAGCAGTTCGAAGCCTGTTGCCGGGTCCGGGATTCGCCGGGCGTTTGAACCGATCAGCTCGATAATAATAACTTCCATAACATGCCATACTTTTACGCCGCGCCGGACGCAGCCGGTTTTCGTTTTCTTTTTCCGGCCGCAGGCAATGTGCATGTGGAGGACGGGGTTGTCGTTTTTGTCGGGAAAGATCGTCCCCGTTCCGGTTATTTCATAGGGGTTTTCCAAAACGTGTTCCATCGGCTCGACCGCGGTTCCCGATTTCGGTCTTCCGGCCCGGGGGCCGGAGATGAGGACGCTCCCGGTGTCGGCGCCGCCTAAGACCATGACCGCGGCAGACATAATTCCCTTTTCCCGTGCAAGCGTTTCAATCGATTCGTGGAGGATGTCGCCGTCTTCCAAGCGCGCTACAAAAGTCCGTCCCTGTTGTGCTTCTGAATATTTCATATTACCGCTGGGAGGCGTACATCTGCTTCAGCTGTTCCTTCAGCTGGTTTAGGGCCTCTAAGTACTGTTTGTCCAGCTCGGCGTAATTCTGTTTCAGGTATTCGGCAAACTCCGGGTCGGCGGCCGGGTCGAGTTCGACGGAGGACCCGAATTTTTCGCGCATCGCTTCTTCTTTCTGCCGGAGCCGCGGGGCAAACTGCTGCTCTAAGTTCTGCCGGATTTGTTCCTTGTTCTGCAGATACTGGCCGAAGAATTCTTTCAGCTGTTTAAAAACATAGTCTATCTGCTTTCTGTTGTTCAGAAGAACTTCCAGCCCTTTGGCCGCGCGTCCGAGGAGGTCTTCCTTAATGTCTTCATGGGGCAGGGTTATGTTCGACAGAATTACATCGAATACTCCCTGCCGGACCAGTTTTACGTCTTCCTTGTTTACGCCCTTCAATTCTTCCTTCAGGTTGACCGGCTCATCTTCACTGCCGGGTTCGGGATGCAGGAATGTTGACGCAAGCCGTTTCCCCTTCCGCAGGGCTTCGTGTTCGTGCAGTTTAGTTCTATCGCTTTGAATGTCCGCGGTCCGTTCCAAGGCCAATTCCAAAGCCGATTTTATATCGCCCATGTTGTTCCTCCATAGTGTTTCGTTAAATTTATATCTATTTCAGCCTGAAATCAAGCAAGTATTACCTCATGTTCCGTTACGATTCCGGCAATGCATTTGTCGTGTTTGGAAACCGGAACGGAATCGACTATCTGAAAAGAAAAGCCGATTCCAAGTTCGGTAACGTTTGTACAGCCCATGGAAAGGTAGGTGTCATAAAAACCCTTTCCGCGGCCTAAGCGGTTGCCTCTTCTGTCGAAGGCAAGTCCGGGAACCAGGATGAGGACCTCCCGGGCGGGGCATTCCGTCGGGTGCGTAACCGGAAGATGGGCGCGCGGCTCCCGTATTCCGCCGTATTCGTGGTTGTCCCAGGGGCCTTCTATCGAGTCGATGAGGTGGAAATCCATGCAGCGCTCCCCTCTCATTCGCGGGACGGCAACCTCTTTCCCGTCGGAAAAGGCCTGTTTAAGGATGTCCGTTATGTCCGCCTCGTATTTCATCGGCATATAGCCGAAGATAATTTCAGCGCCGCGGTACAGCGGCAGGGAACAAACACGTTTCGCAATTTCCGCGCTTTTTTCACGGACCTCTTCCGGGGTTAGGGCTTTTAGTTGTTCTCCGATAATTTTTCGTAATTCCCGCTTTTTTTCTTTCATTTCCATGCCAGTATATATATTTTATAGGGGAATTGTACAGGTAAAGGAAAGGTAGTGGCGCATAAATTCGATCCGGACCATATGGAGGTGCTCGACAGGGATGAACGGAAGAAAGAACTTCCGCCGAAAAAAAGCTTGATTAAAATCGGCTTGAAAGCCGGACAGGTTGTTGCCGACATTGGAAGCGGAACAGGTTTTTTAACATTTCCCGCGGCGGATATTGTCGGCCCTGAAGGCGGAGTATACGCGGTAGAGACATCTGAGCGCATGCTTTCGGAATTGAGGAGCAGAATACAACTGCATGGCACTGATATCGTTACGCCTGTGTTGTCCCGGGAGTATGATTTTACACTTCGACCTGAAAGCGTCCATGTGGTTGTTATGTCGAACGTGTTTCATGAAATTGATGATAAAAAACGGTTCGCCCGGGAAATGTATCGAATTGTCATACCGGGCGGTTCAGCCGCGGTCTTCGAGATGAAACCCCACGCGGAAGGAACGGGCCCGCCGAAGCACCATAGAGTTACTCCTGAAGAAGTTGCGGAAGCAGTAGAGGCCGCCGGTTTTATGAAAACGAAAAACATTGATATTAGCGAAAAAATTTACTGTATAGTCTGCTACCGATGAAAACTGCCCCGTTCCACCGCCTTTTTCATCACGTAAAACAATACGTCCTCGGGGAGTTCCGTTGAAAAATCGTTTGCCGTTTCTTTTAAAACGTCGAGTTCGTCGTTGCTGATGCTCCCCGTCTCGTCGTTGTAATTAGAGCAGAACAGGTCCGTCGCGTCCAAAAGCTTCTCGCTGAGGTTGTCGAAATCGTTATATACGTCCCGCGCGTCGGTACAGCGGTCGAGGAAATAATGAAAAACATCGTAGAGCATATCTTCCGGCAAAAAGGAGAGATGCCGAAAAAAGGACTTTCGAACCTCTTCGATACAGCCGTCGTAGCTGTAATCGGCCTGCCGCTTCCGTATCTGTTTTAAATGATTACTGAATTGCTCCCGCGTATTCCCCTCCTGCTGGTAATGTACATCTTGACGAAGCACTCTTCAAGCGCAAAAATAGAAAATATGGCATATTCGCTGATAGCGGAACATCTGCAGAGTCCTCCCGGTCCGAACTGCGGAATTACCAATACCGGGGACTACCGTCACGCGAGTGTGCTTGTTCCGTTTCTCAAATTGGATAATGCGTGGCATATCCTTTTCGAAAAACGGGCCGACGGCATCCGGCAGGGAGGTGAAGTGAGTTTTCCAGGCGGCGGTGTGGAGGTGAGCGACAAGGACTCGAGGATTGCCGCGGTCCGTGAGACCGAGGAGGAGCTGGGGATCCCGGCTTCGAAGATCGAAGCACCGGGGCTGTTCGGCCGGTTCATCGGCGCGATGGATATGCTGATCGACACCTATATCGGAATGCTCCGAATCGGGTCTCTTTCCGATATTTCCCTCAATCCCGGCGAGGTCGATTCTGTCTTTACCCTTCCCTTTTCTTACTTTCTCGAAACACTCCCGGCGGAATACTCGGTGGTAACGCGGGCCCATTCGCGGCTCAGCAACCCCGACGGAACGACGGAGGTGCTGTTCCCTGCGGCGGAACTGGGCCTGCCGGAACGGTACCACTCTTCCTGGCAGGGGAAACCGACAAAAGTGTACGTCTATCCGAATAAACCTCATACGATTTGGGGAATTACCGCGAAAATTCTCGTCTATTTGTGCGAATGGTACCGGACATTACCGGAAATGGGCAATTCCTAGACCGAAGCGTGTCTGCCGGTCTCCTTTCATGTCGCAGGTGTTGTTTACCAGTCATAGGTCTCATTGTACCGGACAAATTCGCCGCTCGGCAATAAAAAAAATGAAAATTCTCTTGCAAAATACGTTCATTTGTGTTAATTTTAGTTATAAATTGTTATTTTGTGTGGAGGAAGTTATGGATCCATTGCTGGAAAAATTGTATTCCATGAGTGATGAGGAAGCCCAAAGCTGTGAAAAGCATTTGATGATCGGAGGAGGGACCCGGCCGGCACCGACTATTATCCGCGGGAAAGGTGTGTGGATTGAGGACAACACGGGAAAAAAATATATTGACTGTACCAGCCAGAGCTGGGCGATGTATCTCGGATTTGCAAACGATGAGTTTACCCGAACGATTACCGAACACATTCAAAACATTACCCATGTCCATCAGGGGTTCGATACTCCCTCCCGGTTTATGCTGGCGAAAAAGCTTGCCGAACGGGCGCCGGGGAAAATCAACCGGGTCTCTTTTACCGTCGGCGGCGGGTCTGCCATCGAGGGGGCGATGAAGATAGCGGTAAAGAACCGGGAAAACGCCCAGGAGTTTATAACACTGTTCGATGCCTATCACGGTACGACCTTGGGTGTCCTTGGAGGGAACTGGGTTTCCACCATGGGAATGGGGAAATATATCGGCGGCGCCAGGTTTAACAGACTGACCCGTCAGTTTGTCCGGGTGCCGAATCCGTATTGCTACCGCTGTCCTTTGGGTCTTGAGAAAGAGAGCTGCGATATGATGTGTCTGAAAATTCTTAAGCTGACAATCGAACGGGGGATAAACGGCCCGCCGGCGGGGATTATTATGGAACCCCTCCAGGCCTCGGGGGGGCAGATTATAATGCCGAAGGAATATCACAAGGGAGTGCGGGAAATCTGCGATGAGTACGGTATTCCGCTTATTTGGGACGAAATTCAAACCTACTGCAGGATCGGCTCCTGGTTCGCCTCCGGCTACTACGGTGTGGAACCGGACATGATCTGTCTCGGAAAAGGCTTAGGCGCGGGGTTCCCCATCGCGGCGACAATGATCAGCGACGATTTGGAAGGATTTTCTCCGGACACCGAGGAGCTCCACACCTTTGCCAACAACACGGTAAGCCAGGTTGCGGCGCTGAAACAGATCGATATGCTCGAGGACGGCCTCTTAGATCAGTGTAACGAAATGGGGAATTATTTAGGGGCTGAACTTAAAAAAATGCAGAAAGAGTATCCCCGTATCGGGGATGTCCGGCAGGCGGGGCTTCACATCGGAGTTGAGTTTATCAAAGACCCGGAAACAAAAGAAGCGGACGGGGAGCTGCTCCGGCACGTGCGCGGCTACGGCATGGACCACGGCATTTTGTTCGGTGTCGGCGGGATGCTCAAAAATGTGCTGAAGGTAAAGCCGCCGTTTGTTATTTCGAAAGACGAATGTGATCAAATTTTGGAATTAATACAGAACGCGCTGAAAGTATAGGAGGAGGAAACGATGCTGAAAATTCAAGCCGCGGGCGCGGCCTTTTCGCCCTGTGAAGACCGGTTTGTGGTACATGGGTACAGAAAAGGGCTGACGTTTCCCGAAATGATCGATGAGTTCGCGAAAATTGACGGCATTAACGGGATCGGGATGATACATGCCGGGCCGGATGAGCTGGAAATTATTACAAAGAAATTGAAGGAATACAATATGATGGTGGGCTGTGTTTGTCCCGATACCTACCTGCGGGCGGAACAGAAAACCGGGACGATCAGCAGCAGAGACCCGAAACTGCGGCGGAAATATATCGACAGCATTAAGGCCTCCATGGACCAGGCGGCCGAACTCGATGCATACGATGTCCTGCTGTGGTTTGCGCACGACGGGTTCGATTATCCCTTCGAGGACGACTACACGGTAAAGTGGAACTGGATGCTCGATGCCCTCGCGGAAATTGTCGAACACCGGAACGATGTAAAGGTTGCCATAGAATACAAGGCGAAGGAGCCGAGAACGCGTCAGCACATCAGCACCGTCGGAAGGACCGTGGCAATCTGCGAAAAGATCGGCAAACCGAACTTAGGCGTCGTGGTCGATTTGGGCCATTCCCTGGCTGCCGGTGAAAACCCGGCGGAAGCGGTGGAGTTTGCCGCGCTCTACGGCCGCCTGTTTGACATTCATTTAAACGATAATTACCGCACCTGGGACGATGACCTCCTCTTAGGCAGCATCAACTTTTTTGAAACCCTGGAGTTTTTCTACTCTTTGCGGAAACTCGGCTATGATGAATGGTACGACATCGATATCTGGCCTTCCCGGGTGGACGGAAGAAAGGCCTTGGAGGAGAGCGTTGCACGGATACGGTGGTTTATTGAACTCGCGGACAAGCTCCTGGCAAGCAATGAGTTTACACAACTCCGGACTGAAGGAAAAACCATGCGGGTCCACGAGTATCTCCGGGAGATATTATCAAAATAGATTGCGGGTCCCTTCCTTTTGCCCAATCATCACCTAACGGATAACGGTGACCCCCTGTTCCTCCAGTCGTAATACAAATTCGGGGTTTATCCGGTTATCCGTAACAATGGTTTTAAGCTTGTCGAAGCCAACCCAGTTTATTGTTCCCGGTTTCGTGAATTTCGTCGAATCCGCGAGGAGCACCGCCTGGTCGGCGTTTTCCAGAAATAAAGATTTTATCCTGATGTCATTCGGGTGATAGTAATCCAGAACCCCCTTCTCCGGGGAAACCGCCCGGACGGAGAAAAAAAAGGTATTTCCGTGGATGTTCCCCAAATACTGTTCGGGGTTGGAGCTGATGAACTCGGCGCCCGCCCGTTCTAAAACGCCTCCGGTGCTGATAATACGATACTGCTCGTACATAATAAGTTCGGTAGGAATGAAGACCGAGTTGGTAACGATGGTAAGGTTTTTTTTCTTGGATGTTTTCAATTCTTGACACAGATAATAGGTGGTGCTTGATGCGTCTAAGAAGATCGTCTCGCCGTCGTGGATGAGGTTGATTGCTTTTGCAGCAATCAACTGTTTTTGTTCATGATCGATTTTAAGCTGCCTGAAAAAATCATGCTTGTATTTGTCTTCCTTAATAAGCTGAATTTCCCCGTATTTCTTGATAATCAGCTGTTCCTGTTCTAAATTATCTAAATCCTTATACAGTGTAGGAACGGAAACATGAAATTCTTCAGCTAAGTCCTTAACGCTTAGGTTTTCCTGTTTTTCGAGAAGTTCTAATATTTTGGATCGACGTTCACGTATGTTCATAGTTGATAAATCATGTATAACTCTACAAGAATTTATAAGAAAAAGCAATAATTAACTTGATTTTCTGCAAAACTTATACTACAATCGTAATTGTTCTTCAAAACGGTGCAAAGGACAGCTCATGCCGACAAATAGTACGATTCTTGAGCTCCGGAATGTAACAAAAACTTTCCCCGGGGTTGTAGCTCTTAAAAATGTTGACTTCGATGTACAACGGGGGGAGGTGTTGGCCTTAGTTGGAGAAAACGGCGCCGGAAAAAGCACTCTCATTAAACTGTTAGGCGGTGTTTATCAGCCGGACGCCGGAACAATTACATTCGACGGCAGGGATACGGTCTTCAATTCCACCCAGGAATCCCAGGATTCGCGGATATCCGTTATTTACCAGGAGTTCAATCTCGTTCCCGATTTAAGCGTTGCCGAAAACATTTTTATCGGCCGGGAGCCGAAATCCGCGGCCGGACTTCTCATTAACTGGAAAAAGCTGAATGCCGATGCCAAAGTAATCCTCGACCGCCTCGACAGTGACATTGACACAAGGAAATTTGTCGCCGACCTGCCGGTGGCCGAGCGGCAGATGACGGAAATTGCCAAGGCCTTAAGTTTCGAATCAAAGTTGATCATTATGGATGAGCCCACGGCGACCCTTACCGACAAAGAGGTCCGGAAGCTTTTTGAAATTGTAAAGAAACTGCGTTCAGAAGGTGTTTCCATTATCTACATTTCCCACCGGATGGAGGAGGCCTTCGAACTCTCCGACCGGATTACCGTATTGCGTGACGGAGAAAAAATCGGCACGAAGGTAACAACGGAAACGAACGAGAATGAAATAATCGAAATGATGGTCGGCAAGGTGGTGCAGGATTATTTTGAAGCGGCTGCTTCGAAGACGGCGGATGAAGTCGTTATGGAGGTCCGAAACTACGAAATTGCCGACTATGTACGGGACATCAGCTTCAAACTCCACCGGGGCGAAATTTTAGGCGTTGCCGGGGTCATCGGTTCCGGCGTTCATCAGCTCTTAGGTTCCCTGTACGGGGCGGTCCCGAAAAAAAACGGAGAGGTGTTTTTTGAAGGGAAGAAAGTGGAGATTACCACGACGAAAGATGCCATCAAACTAGGTATAGGCTACGTTACGGAGGACCGGAAGGAGACGGGCATATTTCCGGACATGTCGGTGCTGCATAATATCAGCCTCATTATTATCAGGACCCTTACCTTTTTTAAGAACATGTTTATTAAACAGAAAGAGGAACTCGAACAATTTGAGGAAATACGGAAACGTTTGAATATAAAGCTTGCCGATAAGGACCAAAAAATTATTTACTTAAGCGGGGGAAACCAGCAGAAGGTGGTCATCGGCAGGACCCTGCTGATAAACTGTAAGGTGCTCATCCTGTTAGAACCGACCAGGGGAATCGATGTCGGATCGAAGGCGGAAATACACCGGATACTCCGGCACCTCGCGGACAACGGCATGTCCATTATTTTTACAAGCTCGGAACTTCCCGAACTGGTAAACCTTCCCGACCGCTGTATTGTTTTATACAAGGGAAAAAAGACGAACGAGTTTACCAGGGACACCATGAATACTGAAAAGCTGGTTGCCGCCCAGATTGGACATACAAAGAACGCGGGGGAAAAAGATGATTAGAATACTGAAGCTGTACGAAAAATTTGGTATCTTCTTCTACATATTTTTAGGCGGAATTGTTCTTTCCATCGCTTCCCCCCATTTTCTAAAAATCGACACTATTCTCAATATTGTTTCCCAGGGGACCTACGCGGCAATTGTCGGCTTCGGCATGACCTTTGCAATTACCAGCGGCGGGTTCGACTTAAGCGTTACCTCCGTTATGAGCGTGGTAAGTGTTTTTATTGCCATCCTCATGCCGATAACGGGCATTATCATCGCAATTCTTATCGCGGTTATTATCGGTTCCTGTATCGGTTCTCTCACTGGGAGCATCATCGCGAAATTGAAAGTCAATCCTTTAATAACCACCCTGGCTATTATGACGATATTCAAGGGTGTTGCCCTGCTGATTGCCGGAGGCAGGCAGATCCGGATAACCGAGGATGTGTTTATGGAAATAGGGACCGGCCGTATGCTGGGAATACCGGTGCCGATTTATATTATGGTGTTTTTCTTTATTGTTTTTTACATCATTCTCTACCACACGGGTTTCGGCCGCCACGTCAGCGCGGTCGGTTCCAACGAACGGGCGGCGAAAATTTCCGGTATTAATGTGGATTTGGTTATTATCGGCGTGTATATTCTCGTTGCCTTTACTTCGGGAATAGCATCCGTTATCCGGACCTCCCAGGCGCTGATCGGCATGCCGACAGTGTCGCCGGGGTTTGAGCTGGTGGCAATAACCGTTACCATTCTAGGAGGCACCAGCCTGTCGGGGGGAAGAGGCAACCTCTGGGGGACCCTCTTTGCCGGGATTTTTATCTCCATGATTTACTACGGTCTCAATTTGGTCGGCGTGCAGATCTACTATCAGATGCTTTCGGTGGGCCTCGTTCTGATTCTCGCCCTCTTTATCGACGGTATTCGCCGACGCTATCTGGAAGCGGCCAAAGCCAAAGGAATTAAAGTATGAAAGGAACCGGAATGTTAGGTGAACAGAAGTGGGACATAAAATTTAAACTGGCCGACAAATGGGACTACTACGGTCTGCCGCTGATCCTTATACTGCTCTTAATCGTTTTTTCCAGTATGTCTTTCTCCTTTCGAAGCGGTTATAATTTGTTAAGCAATATTAAATTTGCCTCCTTCATAGGAATAGCGGCGGTGGGGATGAACTTCTGCATTGCGAGCGGCGATTTCGATATCTCCGTCGGTTCAATGCTGGCCCTTATCGCGGTGTTAGGAGGGACGGTAATCGGATTTATTCCCGGAGTGCTTGGGGTCATTATAACTCTCTTAATCGGAGCAGGGTTCGGATTCATCAACGGTTTTTTCGTAACCAAACTGCGGATACCCGCGTTTATAACTACCTTAGGCATGCTCTACATTTACCGGGCCGCCGCCTACATTTTTACCGACAACACGCCGGTAGCAATCCGTGACCCCTTCTGGTCGTTTCTCGGCAACGGTAAACTGTTCGGCATCCATTTTGCCATTATTCTCATGATTCTCTGTTTCATTGCCGGCTTCATTATTTTACGAAAAACGCCGTTCGGCCGGTACGTTCTCGCTATCGGTTCAAATAAAGAAGCGGCTGTCCTTTCCGGCATCAACTACGACAGAATAAAGATTGCCGTTTTTGCAATGACCGGCTTTTTCGTGGCGATTTCCTCCATCGTGATGTCGGCAAACTTCGGTTCCGCGAATCCGGGGATGATGGGGCAGGGTTATGAGTTTCAGGTCATTACCGCGGTTGTTTTAGGCGGGACCCTCTTAGGCGGGGGAAGCGCGAACCTCTTCGGGGCCTTTTTCGCCGCCTGTATTCTGACGTATTTAAAAAACGGACTCGGCCTGCTGCAGGTAAACTCGTACTGGCAGTTTGTTGCAACGGGTCTGGTCCTTATTTTCGCGGTCGCCATTAACAGGGCGAAGGTTGTTGTCCTTGGACAGCAGGAGGTATAGAAAATGTTGTTAGATACCCGCGTTGCGGGTGAAAATATTTTATAAAAGGAGCTTACTATGAAGAAGAGGATTGTACTGTTCATGATGGTGCTGCTGATTGCGGTATCCATGGCCGTCTTTGCGGGCGGGGAAAAAGAAACGGGAGGAGCGAAAACCGTCGGTTACGCGCTGTGGACGATGGAATATACCTTTTTCCAGAACTTAGAGAAGGGTGTAAAAGACGCTTGCGCGGAACTTGGATACGAATACATCATGCTCGACCAGAACTCCGACCCCGGGAAAATGGTACAGGACATTAACAGCCTGGTAGGACAGAAGGTGGACGGTATCGTAGCGACCCCGGTCGACCCGGGCGCAATGGGACCGGCGGTGCAGAATGCACGAGACGCAGGTATACCCGTTGTGTGTGCGGACATCGGCATGTCCGGTCCGGTGAATGCGCTGCTGATATCGAACAACTACGAAGGCGGACAGCTTGCCATGGATTACATCGACAAGAAGGCCAAAGAGATGGGGCTGACCGCAAAGAAAGTTGCTGTCGGGCGCGTACAGCCGCAGTGGACCTATGCCCGGGGACGCGGTCAGGGATTTATAGACCGCGCGAAAGAACTCGGATATGAATTAGCAGCTGAAATGGTTGTCGATCCCCCAAGTGCTGAAGGCGGATACGATACCATGCAGCAGATTCTGTCGAAATCACCCGACGTTGCCGGTGTATTCTTTGCAAGCGGCCGGGAAGCCGTAGGCGCGGCAAACGCAATTAAAGCTTCCGGCAAGGACATTCTTGTTGTCGGCTACAACGGTGACCCGGAAGAGCTGCAGGCCATCGAAGAGGGCGTTCTCAGTGCAACCGTCGCGCAGCAGCCCTATTTCATCGGCTACGAAAGTGTAAAGGTCTTGAAGGAAATTATGGACGGCAAAGTCGACTACGAAAAAGAAGAAGTTCCCGTCGGGGTCGAACTGCTGACGCCGGACAACTATAAAAAATGGGCGGCGGACGCCGAAGAACGGAGAGGTCAGCCGGCATACTAAACCGGACAGATTACGTCAACAACTGATATCCCGCCCCGGTAACCGCGAGAAACGGTGCCGGGGCGGTTTTTATATTCTTTGCTAAAAAAACTACATACCAAATATACCTTGACAAACAATAATGGTCATATTACCATGGTCATATGACCATACCCGCCGGAGAATTCAAGGCAAAATGTCTCAAGCTGATGGACAGGGTGAATAAAACTCACGAAATCGTTACGATAACGAAAAGGGGGAAGCCTGTTGCGCAACTGGTTTCTGTTTCCGCCGAAAAGAACGGAAAGGCATTTGGAAGTTTGCGCGGCTGTGTTGCATTTGAAGAGGATATTGTAAGTCCTCTGAACGAAACGTGGCATGCCGATGGGTAATTATGCAGACAGAGACCCGGGTGAGCGCTATCTCCTGGACACGCATGTCTGGGTATGGTATCTGGAAGGTAAAAATGAGCTTGAAAGGAATCCGCTTATACCGATCATCGAATCCGCATCGGAGGAGTCCCGGCTTTCGGTAGCGTCTATTTCGTTGTGGGAGATAGCAATGCTGGAATCTAAGGGAAGGATCGGGTTCCGGATACCCTGTCTGCAATGGATTCTCAACGCACTGGAAATGCCCGGCTTGAGTCTTGTTCCCATCGGGCCGCAGCTGGCCGTTGACAGTGCCAATCTTCCGGGTGAATTCCACGGTGATCCCGCGGACAGACTGATCGTCGCCAGTGCCCGGTATATCCGCGGGACTTTGATAACCCGTGATCGGGCAATTCAACGGTATGCGAAACAAGGGCATGTCCGAGTTCTTAAAATCTGAGAAATCGAAACGCCCTTCAGCCGCGGCCGGCGGC
>CAYTSI010000082.1:11004-13891 GCA_964440465.1 uncultured Spirochaetales bacterium | reverse complement strand
TCCGGGGTGTTCAGCTGATCCTCGGCAGCAGGTCGGTCATCTCGAGGAGACTCAAGGCGGCGTCCCATCCCTTGTTTCCGACCTTTGTCCCGGCACGGTCAACGGCCTGATCCACCGAGTCCGTGGTTAAGACCCCGAATGCAGCGGGTATGCCCGAAGAGAGCGACAGCGAGGCAATACCTTTGCTGACCTCCGCCGCCACGTAATCAAAATGGGGTGTTTCGCCGCGAATGACCGCGCCGAGACAGACAATCCCGTGGTATTTGCCGGTTTCCATCGCCTTTTTTACCGCCACCGGTATTTCCCAGGCTCCGGGGACGCGGATGACTGTTAATGCCGAATCCTGTACTTCGTGGCGTACAAAGCAGTCTACAGCCCCCTCTACAAGCCGTTCGGTTACAAAGGAATTGAATCTGCTCACTACTATGGCAAAATTGTTTTCCTTTCCTACCAGATTTCCTTCAATGGTTTTCATATGCTTTTCTCCTTCTGTTTGCGGTATTCAATAAGATCCTGCACCGATATGAGAGGAATTCCGAATTGTTCCGCAAGGATTTCCAGATCTTTCATCCGGGCCATGGATCCGTCGTCGTTCAATATTTCGCAGATAACGCCGCTCGGCGTACAACCTGCCAGTCCGGCCAAATCGCGGGCAGCTTCGGTATGGCCCCGCCGTTCCAACACTCCGCCCTCCCTGGCAATGAGGGGGAACATATGGCCGGGCCGGCGCAAATCTTCCGGTTTCGCCGAGGGGTCCGCAAGCCGCCGGATCGTAAGCGCGCGTTCAGCAGCTGAAATACCGGTATGTACTTCCCGCGCGTCCACACTGACGGTAAAGGCCGTTCCCATGCTGTCTTCGTTGTTGAGTACCATCCGTGGAAGTTCGAGCTCCCGGGCCCGTTGTTCCGTTATGGCCTGACAGATAAGTCCCCGCCCGTATTTTGCCATAAAATTAACGGTTTCATCGGTCGCGAAATCCGCGGCGGCAATAAAATCGCCCTCGTTTTCCCTGCCCTCATCGTCGACAACAATGCAGATCCCCCCCTCCCGGACATGTTCGAGTACGCGGTCGACTTTATGTTCGACTGAAATCATTTTTCCTCCTTTCGAGAAGTCTCTCGGTATAGCGGGCAAGAATGTCCATCTCCAAATTGACCCTCCCGCCGGTTTTCATTCCGGCTAATGTCGTATGTTCCCACGTTGCCGGAATTACATTGATACGTATCTTCGATCCCCGCACCGCTGCTATGGTCAAACTAATCCCTTCTAGCGCGATGGAACCTTCATCGACACAGTATTTCATCAGTTCCCCGGGTATAAGAATATGCAGATACCTGTTCCGCCCCCGGCGTTCTATCCGCTCGACCCGGCCAATTCCGTCGACATGCCCGAGCACAATGTGCCCGCCTAAGCGGTCGGAAGCTTTTATAGCGCGCTCCAGGTTGACCCGCCCCGCCCGCTTCAATTCTCCAAGGTTTGTCTTCGAAAGTGTTTCCGAGAGGGCTTCGACGGTAAACGTACTTCCGGAACGTTCTACAATAGTCTGACAGACGCCGTTGACGGCGATGGAGTCACCGTAGATAAGGTCCCCTAAAACACGTTCAGCCGCTATTTCTATTTCAGCAGCCCCGGCAGCCCGGCGGACGTTTTGCACCGTGCCGATTTCTTCTATTAAACCGGTGAACATCGGTTCTCTCCTTCTGAGGTTCTTGTCGTATCGGGGTTTTGTTCAGGAAGCAATAGTAAAGAAACTTTCGGGCATAAAAAAACCCGAGCCGCAACGACTCGGGGCTTGTATGCTAACGTCTGTTTTCTTCCATCCGGACTATACCGTCGGTACCGGAATTCCACCGGTTCCATCCCGCCGTCGGCAGGACTCGCGGACTATAACCGCCGGCCGGGAATTGCCTCCTTAACGGAAACTCACCCTGCCCCGAAAACCTGGATCTACCATACTAATTCCACACAAAAAAGTCAAGCTCCCCGCGACAACCGGTTCCCTCTCTGTTCAACAATCATACTATCCTCCAGGTAGGTGCGCTCTGCCGGGCGCACATGAAAAATGCCCGCACCGGATAAACGATGCGGGCATCCGCGCTCTATGACGGCTTTTAATTCAGGGACGATGCATCGATGTCCTGCGTCGTTTTCGTGGCAGCTTCAACCGCAACGTCCGAAGCCAGTTCGGCGGCTTCTACAAACGTACCGTTGTCGTATTCGGCAACGACCACGTCGTAGGTGCCGGCCGCTAAAAACCAGAGGCCGTACGCGCCGTCGGTCCCGACTTTCGAGCTGGTAACGGCATTCGGAAACCGGGACCCGCCTTCCGCGGGGTCCGCCGTTTCGACAGCCGCGTCGTAGGCGCCGTCTTCATAGGCGTAGACCACCAGGTCGTTTCCGGCGGTATAACCGCTTACATTGTCCGCGTCGATCGGCGCGTCGGTAAGACTCAAACTCATCGTTCCCTTCGGCGCGAAAAAATCCAAATTACACGCCGAAAAAGCAAAGATCAGCGCCAAACCCGCAATACTCAATCCTAAAATTGTTCCTAATTTCTTCATTTGTTACCTCCGTTTCGGTAGTATTTGCCTGTATATACCCGATTGAGGCTTTGCGGTTGCACATTTTATTGTTTTTTTTCCGTTTATCGGATACATTGCATCAGTATATGGCCACCGACCCCGGCTCGAATGCCGAAGACCTCGAAATTATCCATCTCGTCCTCCGGGGAGAAACCGGGGAGTTCCGGAAAATAATCGAGAAATATCATGAGATGATTTTCCGCCTCTGCAGATCATTTCTCAAAAACACCGAGGAAGCGGAGGACGCGGCCCATTCTCTGCCGCATAATATACGGGACGTTACAATCCTCTACTATCTGGAAGAA
>CAYTSI010000082.1:0-10904 GCA_964440465.1 uncultured Spirochaetales bacterium | reverse complement strand
CCATTCTCTGCCGCATAATATACGGGACGTTACAATCCTCTACTATCTGGAAGAAAAAAGCGTGGAAGAAATAACGGAAATTATGGAAATAAGCAGGGAAAACGTTAAATCAAGGCTCCACCGGGCGCGGAAAAAACTGCGAAAAATTCTTGAAAAAACGCAACCGGAGGATAACAATGGGGTTATGTTCGATACTCGCCCTGATTCTCGTTACCGGTGTTTCGGCGGAGCCGTCGGACGCCGGAACGTTTGTAAAAACACTTTCGGAAACGGGGAAGCTTCCGGGAGATACCGACTGGGTCGAGAGACTCGCGGAAGCTCTTACAGTCGAAACGGCGGAATCTCATGCCCTGCATCCTATTACACTGTCCATTATTACAGACAGCATCCCAGGCTTTTCGGGAAATGGGGACCCGACAAGGAATACCGGTTGTACATAAACCCGAAGGCGGTCCTCACATTTGCCGCGGCGGACCGGCTCGATCTGGAGTTCGAACTCGCCGGTGAGGTCCTCCATTCCAACTCAAACTACCTGAACACCGGGAACATCAGCGCGGGAGTGTCTCTGTACTTCATGTTTTAACAATATTCCGCCATATCCTTTTGACTTTTTGCGCTTGCTGGAGTACACTGTCCTACTAAGGCGCAAATCATGAAAGCAACAGTCTACCCGTCACAGTTAGGCGGACACGTTTTAATCCCCGGATCAAAATCCCACACTATCCGCGCCCTGCTGATTGCGTCCTTCGCCGACGGTACGAGCCGCATTACAAACTACCTCGATTCGGCGGACACCCGTTCCTGCATCGATGCCTGCAGGGCCCTCGGTGCCGATATTGCCGTCAAGGATGATGTTTTGGTCGTCCGCGGGCTGAAAAAGGCCGCCCTCCGGGAAAGCGGCGCCGATATCGACATCGATGTCGGGAATTCAGGGACAACCCTGTATCTGGCCGCCGGCTTCGCGGCACTGTTCAACAGGACCGTCCGGTTTACCGGGGACGAACAAATTAAGCGGCGGCCTTTCGCGCCGCTGCTTAATTCTCTCGCCGACTTAGGCGCGGAAACAAACACCATTCTCGGCAACGGCCGCGCCCCCGCGGAGATCCTCGGCCCCCTTCGGGGAGGCGAAACCAGCATCGAATGCCCCACCAGCCAGTACCTGTCGAGCCTGCTCCTCTGCACCCCCTTGATTACGGGTGACAAAAAGGTGTATGAATCGGCTACGGACTTGCCAAAAACGGTTATTCATGTCCCCCTGTTATACGAAAAGCCATACGTTGAGATATCCCTCCGGTGGCTTTTCAAACAGGGGGCTTCTTTTTATAGAAACGGCTGCGAACGCTTTGAAATCCCGGGAAACCAGGAGTACAAGCCCTTTTCGGCCCAAATACCCGGCGACTTTTCATCGGCATCTTTCTTTCTCTGCGCCGCCGCTGTCACCTCCTCAGAAATTACCCTCCGGGGCCTCGATCCGGAGGACCCCCAGGGCGACAAGGCGGTGGCAGATATGCTCGTCGAAATGGGATGCAGCGTGGAAACGAAGGAGGATACTACCGGCCTGCCTGTCATTATCATCCGCGGGCCCGACAAACGGAGGGGTGAGACCCTGAAGGGGGCTGAAATCGACATGAACGCAACGCCCGACGCCCTTCCGGTGATGGCGGTAACCGCCTGTTTCGCCGACGGCATTACCCGGCTTACAAATGTACCTCAGGCCAGGGTCAAGGAAACCGACCGTATCGCCGTTATGGCCCGGGAGCTTGCCAAAATGGGGGCGGAGATCGAGGAACTGGATGACGGTCTTGTAATCCGCGGCACGGGCCTGCGGGGCGCGGCGGTGGACGGACACGGAGACCACCGGGTCGTGATGGCGTTAACGATAGCAGCACTCGCGGCAGCGGGAAGAACCGTTATTTCGACGGCCGAAGCGGCGGAAATTACCGTCCCCTCGTTCTTTCCGCTTCTTCAAACCCTCGGCGGGAAGGCGGAATACCTCGGCGAAACGGCGGAAGTATCGGCCGTATGAACTCCCAGAGAAAATCCGGCCGGCAGATCCGGGTGTCGGTACTCATCTTTTTCTCAATCGTCATCATCGGGACCGCCGGCTATATGATTATTGAAGAATGGTCGTTTTCCGATGCCGTGTATATGACCTTCATCTCCATCACAACTACCGGCTTTCGAGAAGTCCGGCCCCTGTCGGATATCGGCAGAGTGTTTACGATCTTCATTATTTCCGGCGGTTTCATTTCGATATTGTATATCGCCGGACGGGCGGCACAGTTTTTAATCCAATTTTACATGAACCAGAGAAGAAAAATGAAACGAAAAATCAGCAATTTACGGAACCATTACATTGTATGCGGATACGGCAGGATGGGGCGCGTCGTTATCGACGGTCTCATGGAGGCGAAAATTCCCTTCGTTATTATTGAAAAAAACAAGGACCTGTCGGAGACCCTTATCGAGGGAAACATCCTTCACATCAAAGGGGACGCCACTGAAGACGCAGTCCTTGAATCGGCGGGGGTGGCCCGGGCAAAGGGCCTGGTAACGGTACTGCCTACGGACGCGGAAAACGTGTTTACCACGTTAAGCGCGCGAGGACTGAACCGGGAACTGTTTATCGTCTCCCGGGCCGTTGCTTCGGAAACCGAAGAAAAACTCCTGAAAGCGGGGGCAAACCGGGTGGTCAAACCCTTGGAAATTGCCGCGAGCAGGCTGGTCCATCTTCTCCTGCGTCCCGGAGTTATGGACTTTATCGACTTAGTGGTGCACGGCACTTCCATCGACCTGAAAATCGAGGAGATACAAATACGCAACAGGTCCCCGATGATCGACCGAAAAATATCGGAGTTTATCAACCGCAGGGACCTGAACATGCTGGTAATCGGTATTTACCGGGCCGACGGCAGCTTTATCTACAACCCGACGGCGGAGGATGTCATACAAGAGGGGGACAAACTCATCGCCATGGGGAAACGGAACGATTTCAAGACGCTGCGCGAACTCTGCCGGGCGACCTAGAGCGATTTCGCCAAAACGCTGTTCAAGCGCTTGACAAAATCGGCCGGTTTTTTCAATTCCACTCCTTCTAGTAAAAGCGCCTGCTCGAAGAGAAGAAAGCTCACCTCTTTCACCGTTTCGTCGTCTTTTTCTTTTAAACCCTCGATAATGGGATGTTTCGGGTTGATTTCTAAGATCGGCTTCATTTCCGGCAGGTCTTTCTGCCCCATTGCCTTGAGCATGTGCTGCATCTGTACGGTGGGATCATTTTCATCCGCCACAATGCAGGACGGGCTGCCGCTCAAGCGGCTGCTCGCTTTTACGTCCTTCACACGGTCGCCTAGGGCGTCTTTTATCTTCTTCAGGAGGGGTTTTACCTCCTTTTCCTTCTTTTTGTCTTTTTCAGTTTTCAGTTCGTCGTCGGTACCGGAGCGGTTCACCGATTTCAGCTCAACGTCCTTATATTTGCCGACACCGGGTATTACAATCTCATCAATTTCATCGTGCATAATGAGCACTTCGATTCCCTTTTCCCGGTATGCCTCGAGGAGGGGCGAATTGCGGAGGGTGTCTTCGTTGTCCCCGGCAATGTAATATATGGCCTTTTGGTCCTCTTTCATCCGTTCCTTGTACTGGGACAGGCTGACAAACCCCTCTTCTTCGGTGGATTTAAACCGGACCAGTTCGATAAGGGTGTCCCGGTTGCCGAAATCGGAATAAAGCCCCTCTTTTAACGGACGGTTAAACTCTTGAATAAAATCGGTATATTTTTCCGGGTTGTTCTCGGACAGAGACTGCAGTTCGCTCAAGACCTTTTTCACCGAAGCGTTTCTGATGTTGGCCATTACCCGGTTCTGCTGCAGAATTTCCCGGCTTACATTCAGCGGGAGGTCTTCGCTGTCGATAACACCCCGCAAGAAACGAAGGTACACCGGCAGCAGCTCCTTTTCATCGTCGGTAATGAATACCCGCTTTACATACAATTTTACCCCGGGCTGATAATCGGCCTGATACATATCGAAGGGGGCTTTCTTTGGAATGTAGAACAGTGTTGTGTATTCCAGGGTGCCTTCGGCCTTGGTATGGATGTAGTACAGGGGATCATCGTTATCATGGCTGATGGTTTTGTAAAACTCGTTGTAGTCTTCCTCCGTCAGTTCCGACTTCGCCCGGCGCCACATGGCCGACGCGGCATTGATTTGTTCGACCTTGTGCTCCTTCTTTTCCTTTTTATCATCCCCCTCGCCCTCATAGTTCGTTTCATCGAACTCGAGATAGATGGGAAACGGAATATGGTCGGAATACTTCTTTATGATATTTTCAATCCGCCACCGGGAGGCGTACTCTTTCCCGTCATCGTTTAAAAAAAGCTTCACCTCGGTACCCGGCTTGTCCCGTTCCGCCTTCTCGATGGTATATTCCCCCTTGCCGTCGCTGCTCCACTTGTACGCCGTGTCCTCTCCGGCCCGGCGGGAAATTACTTCCACCTTGTCGGCCACCATAAAGCAGGAATAAAACCCGACGCCGAACTGACCGATTAAATTGGAGTCTTTTTTCGCGTCCCCGGTCATCTGGCTTACAAAATTCTTCGTCCCCGACCGTGCAATGGTCCCCAGATTTTCCTCGAGGTCCTTTTCGTTCATTCCAATGCCGGTATCGGAAACGGTAATGGTCTTTTCATCACCCTCCCCGTCGAAACTGATGTCGACGCGGGGCTCGAAATTCAGCTTTTTCATGTTCTCGTCGGTCAGAGTCAGATATTTTAGTTTATCCAGGGCGTCCGAGCTGTTGGAAATAAGCTCTCTCAAGAATATCTCATTGTGAGAATAGAGTGAATGTACAATAAGATGTAAGAGCTGAGACACCTCTGTTTGAAATTGATGCTTTGACATAGTGTTCTCCTTGTCTCAATTTTTTGGTAGTTTGTCGAAAATATACTAATAATGTTTCTCCGGGGCAACATTCCGCCGACAAAAAACATTGAGCGGAAACAGGGCGGCGTTGATTTGCTCCCGCCTCCGTGCTATACTCTACAATGGAGCGCTGTAACATTTTAAGGGGTTTACAATGAAGAAGATTATAGGTTTGTGCGTGATTTTTCTGGTTCTCGGCGTATTTTTTTCCTGCGGAGAAAAAGAACCGGCCGCCGGACCGGCACAGGCGGAAGGACCGCCGGAGCCTGCGGAGGCTGTCACCGAAACGGAAGACCTGGCCCCGGTTGAAGCACCGGAATTCGATGAAGGTCTTATAACATTTTTTTCCGGCGATGTTTTTGTCCGCGACGGTGAAGAATGGTGGGAAGTTGCCATCGGAGACATGCTTCAAAAAGACGATGTCCTGAAAACCGAAGCCGCGTCTTATTGTGAAATCCAGTTCGGCGATACGGCGGTTGTCCGTGTTCAGGAAAATACGGAAATTGTTATGCGGAACGTCGCCCTTACTCCCGGGGAGGCGAATGTCAATGTGGGAATGAAAAACGGGTCCGTCCTGGCAAAGGTAAAAAAGCTGGGCGGGGACGAATCGGTTAAAATCCAGACCCAGACCGCGGTCTGCGGTGTCCGGGGGACCGAGTTTTCCGTTACGGCGGATGAAGAACGTGGGACAAATCTTGCCGTTAAGGAGGGGTCCGTGGCGGTGCTTCCCTCGTCGGTCGATGTGGAGAGTTTGAAGGAAAAAGTCGGCGAAGATAACGAGGAACTGATAAAACTCATCGAGGAACTGGAACAGACCGCCTCCGTTGTCGAGGCAAATCAGGAAATTGATGTCGACCAAACCGCCATGAAAGAAACCGAAGAAACCGCGAAACTCATAGAAGAAGCGGTGGAGGAGATTGTCGAAACCGCCGAAGCGGAAGAAGCTGCTGCCGGGGAATCGAAACCTCCTGTTGTCAGGCGGATCGATCCGGCAAAACTCGCCGGCCTGCAGAAGGCAATTGCCCAAACGAAGACCGAAGTCGCGCAAAAGGCGGTCCGGCCGAAGGAAATATCCGAGGAAAATACGGAAAAACTCCGGGAAATTGACCGGATGAAGATGATAGCACTGCCCGTCCGCGCCGCCGAACCCGCGGCAGACGGCGGAGACGCTCCGGCTGAAGAGAAAATAGAACTAATTAAAGTTTCTCTCCAGGTTGAGCCGAAGGATGCCCGGATACAGGTAAACGGTGAAGAAGCGGGAAAAGGGAAATTTTCCGGCATCTATAACGAAGGGGAGGAACTCTCCTTTCTCATTACCTTCGCGGGGCATAAAGACCACTCCCTCGATATAACTGTTTCCGAAGAAACGGGAAAACTGTACAAGATCCAGCTCGCGAAGGCCCCGGCGGCTGAACCGGAACCGGATGAAGAGACGGCCGAGGCAGAGCCGAAGGTTTCCGAGGGGCCGGCGGAAGCTGCCGCGGAAGCGGAAAAAGATGAAACACCTGCTGAAAAAGAAGGGACCGTAAAACCGGAGGAAGCAAAGGAAACAGCAAAAGTTGCCATGAAACCGGAAAAAGAGGAACCGAAAATCGTTACTTCCACGGTAGCAATTACAACAGTACCGGGGGACGCGGAAATTACCGTCAACGGCATGAGGGGCGGTACGGGGGCATTCCGGAACACCTACGAAGAAGGGACGGCACTGAACATTGCAGTTCAGCGCGGGGGATACGAGCCTCAACAGTTCACCCTTACCGTCGGCAAAACCGCGGTTACCAGGGCCGTAACGCTGAAGGCGAAAACCATCCAGTACGACGTCCCCCTCTCGGCAGGGCAGATTGTCGGTACCGTTTCGACGGCCGGGGGCAGATTCTACGCCGCCGACAGCGGCGGCACCGTTTCGGCAGCGGACGCTGAAGGCCGCAAGCTGTGGAGTTTTACCACTGCCAACGCGCCGAACGAAAACTCCTATCCCGTGCTCATCGGCGGCAGCGTCTATTTCACGGGGTCGAAAGAGCTGGTTATTGCAAACGCCGCGAACGGCGCTGTTATAAGCAGAGTACCCTTGGACGCGCAGGCAGCTCACCTCTTCGGCCGCCGGGTTGTCCCGTCAAACGCGGGCATCCTGCTTCCGACGAACGAAAGCATCCGGATTATCAACGCGGCCACCGGGGCCGCCGCCGGTGAAATCTCTGTGCCGAAGGGATCGAGGATGACCCCGGCAGTCTGGAACAATAAAATTATTATCGCGGACCAGCAGGGGTCGCTGCTGATTATCAATCCGAACAGTAAAAACCCGGTGGAGGCCGAGATTTCAACCGCCGCGGTGCAGCCGGTCGCCCTTGCTCCGTCGATATCCGGCAATAAGGCGGTATTTTCCGGCAGAAAGGGAACGGTTGTCTGTGTCGACCTGGCGTCAAAGCAGGTGTTATGGGAGAAAAAACTCCCCGGCGGCGCGTCGGTTTTTACCGACATTGCCTGCAGCGGCAGCGGCGTGTACGCCTACGCGAAAGGAAGCATCTACGCCATCAGCCTCGACACCGGGGCAGATCTGTTCGCGCCAATAAGCGGAGCCAGTTCTCCGCCGCAGTGTGCCGGCGAAAACATCGTCTACGGCGCCGGCAGCCAGCTGGTCATTCGTAACGCCGAAAACGGCAGGGTTGTCCGGAGCATTGCCGTACCCGGGAACATTACAACAAAACCCATGCAGGCGGCCGCGAATTTTATTGTCGGGACGGACGGAGGGCATCTTCTTTACGTACATCCGTAAGAGTAATGTCGGCATATCTCGAAATTATTGTTAAAATCATCCCCGTCATTGTGCTGTTCATGCTCGGGGCCCTCCTGCGGAAAATCCGTTTTTTTAAGGAAGGCTCCATAGCGGATTTAAAAAGTCTGGTAGTCAATATCAGCCTCCCCTGTCTGCTCTTTCTCGCCTTCGCCTCGGCAAAGCTGCAGCTTTCCTACCTGCTGATTATCGGGGCGGTATTCGGTATCTGTCTCTTCATGCTCGCTATCGGGAAACCCCTGGGAAGACTTGCGGGTGTACAATCTCCCTACTTTGCATTTCTCCTAGCGGGTTTCGAAACGGGAATGCTGGGATACGCAATTTACACATCCGTATTCGGCATCGAACATATTTCGAAACTCGCATTAATCGACCTTGGGCAGGTGCTGTTCGTTTTTTTCGTACTGATGACCATCCTTCTAAAAATGAAAGGAGAAGCCGGAAGTCCTAAAGAGGTGGCAAAACTGTTTATCTCTTCGCCGGTTATTATTTCCATATTCACCGGCATCGCCGTCGGACTCATCGCACGGGCGGTGCCGATCTTTGGGAACGAGGTATGGGGGACCGTGGAAGGGCTCGCGCGGATGATAGGCTCGATAACCACACCGGTCATCTGCATTGTAATCGGCTACGAACTGCAGTTTTCCGGCGGGGGGATATGGAAATCGGTAAAAACCATTCTTATCCGGACCGCGTTTCTCCTCGTCCTGGCACTGCTGGTAAACAGGTTTCTCATCCGGGGGCTGCTGAATCTGGACATTATGTACGAATACGCGGTCCTTACGATGTTCCTGCTGCCGCCGCCCTTTGTTATCTCGGTGTTTATGGACAGCGGGGACACGAAAAACACCCATTACGTGGCAGCCACCCTCTCGCTGAGTACGGTGGTTTCATTAGGGGTCTTTATTATCGTCATGATGGTGATGCAGTCTCTTTAATTCCGGCGCTTCAGTTCAGATGTTCGTGAAGATAGGTAAACACTTCGAGTAAGTCGGAATAGGTAAGCTCCGCCCTGCCGTCGAGGGGGGTGTCCATGTTGTTCACAATAACCAGCTTCCCGCCGCTTCGCAGGGCGTAGACCGGAAAAGAAGCCGCCGGCTGCACCGTCAGGGACGATCCGAGGACGAGCATTACATCCGCCTGTTCCGACAACTCTATCGCCTCCTCCACCGCGGCGGCCGGCAGTGATTCACCGAAAAAGGTAATGTCCGGCTTGACCAGACCGCCGCAGGCGTCGCATGAAGGGACGACATCCCGCCGCACCATCTCCGCGATTTCTTCGAACTCCCAGGTCTTTCCGCAGGAAAGGCAGCGGTGCACCAACGGAGATCCGTGGACCTCCACAATCCGCTTCGACCCCGCCTTTTCATGAAGGAGATCGATGTTCTGGGTAATAACCGCCTTCAGAATGCCCTTCTCCTCGAGGCGGGCAAGCTCAGTATGGACGATACTCGGTGTCTTCTCCTCTAAGTTATAAATAAAATCCTTCGATTTCATGTAATAGTAGGAAGGGTCGCGGTGGAAATACCCGACATCGAAGAGCTTTTCCGCGTCAATGTCCTTCCTGGTATACAGCCCGTTCTTTCCCCGGAAATCGGCAATCCCCGACAGCGTGGAAACCCCCGCGCCGGTAAAGGCCACCGCGGATTTTGAGTCCCGTAAAAGTTTAACTAACCGTTCCATCTATAACCCCGGTGCAATACTACGGGTTTCCGTCGAAAAATTCTACGGCGCGTACAAGCCGATAAAACACTTGCAATCACCTGCCAATGTTTTATACTACACCGGTTGGGAAGCTTATGCAGAGACTGATTATAAAAGCGCCGGCCCTTCTCCTTGCGCTGTCAGCCCTTTCCGCCGAGGAGACGGACCCGCTGCCGCGGGTTTCGGTTGTCCCGTTTATTAATGAAGAAAACCAGCATGAATATGAAATTCTCTGCGACACAGCAACGAAAACCATCGAACTGACGCTGCAATTAATCGGCTCATACGATGTAATTCCGCCGATAGCAGCCAACCCGTATACCAATCCTGAAATACTGCTCGAGTATTCCGATGAAAAAAAGCTCGATTACGTCATCTTCGGAAAAGCGTATCCGAATGAAGCAGGGCAGCTGGTGTTTCAGGCCTCGGTTTACGATACCGTAGTGGGGGAAGTTGCCCTGACGGAAGAACGGACGGCCGAATCGATCCTGGACACCTTCGATACCGCCGACGAACTGGTAATCCGCCTCATGGAAACCTTCAGCGGCATTCATATCGGCTTCGGCAAAGTTGAATTTGTAAATAACGGACTGGACGGCGATTATCAGGTCTTTATTGACGAAAAACCCGTTGGGAAAAATATTGAATTTCTGGAGAAGGTATTAAACGGCAGGCGCCGAATTGAAATTAAGCAGAACCGGTAACGAAACGCGGTATATACGGGAGAAGTTCGAATACAGGCTGAAGCGCAGAATGGAAACCGCCCGTGCGTTATTCGACGGAGACGCCTCCGGCGACAATGAAAAACGGGACCTGCTGATTATCACCGGGACCGCCGACGCGGCACTGAATGCCGACGGCGTACCCCAAGGGGCCGCGCCGGTATTAATGACAAATATCGGTCCCGGCGAGGACGGCACCTATATATCGGCCATGCCGACCGGCGGCTACAAAACCATAAGCACGAAACATATTCTGCATGGGGGCTTAAATATCCTGCATGTAGCGGTTCCGGAGCCGCCCCCCCCCGCCGCCGAGATTGTCTCCGTCAATCAGGCAGGCAGGCATCGATACAAAATCGAAGTCCGGCCGGTGAAAGACGCCGGCAGGTACGTCCTGCGGATAGAAGCGGCGGACACAGGACCCTCATACCCCGGCTTCGAAGAGCTCGTCTCCAATACGCCGCGGTTCAGTTGGACCGACCCCGGCAGCGGCAAAGTCCAATACCAACTCCGCGCGGCGGCATACCGGGAACAGGGAAAAACCTACTCCGGAATGGCAGCCGACTGGAGCGACGCGGTACAGGTGGGGGGCAGCTACGGGCAGGTCCCCAGCGCGGATACGGCCGATTCAAGCCAAATACGGGCAAAGAACGCCGCCGAATTGGACATTACCTCCTGGACAGCGTTCATGGCGGCACCGTTTCTATTCAACCAATGCCCTGGTACATGTTTCAAAAAGGCTACAAGGGGTTGTTCCTCGCACCGGGT
>CAYTSI010000081.1:0-14223 GCA_964440465.1 uncultured Spirochaetales bacterium | reverse complement strand
GACATAGAAGCGTTGATAGAGCAGGTAACGGCGGAAAACATGCTGAATTTTGCCGGAGAGGTGCTGCGGTTTGACAGGTATGTCCTCGGTACTCTCTACCCCCGCGGGGAATCGGACGGAGGCGGTGAAAAGTAGCACCCTGCCGGAACGTTCGGTTTTATGAAGTCGCGTATTTACTCGGGATCCGTTCCATGGCCAGTTTTCCCGTCCGAATGGATTCGATAATAGTGTAGGGCTGGAAGAGGTTTAACGCGTTTTCTACGGCACTCGGGCTGCCGGTAACTTCTAAAATCCAAATGTTTTCGTAGGAATCGATTATCCGTGCGTGGACAGCGGTAATAATCTGCAGCAGTTCCCCCCGCTGCTTGTCGGTAACTTCGATTTTTATCAGGGCATGCTCCCGGGCAACCGCGTCTTCTTCTTTGATGTCCCAGGCCTTGATAACGTGCACCTGTTTCTGCAGCTGTTTCCGCACCTGCTCTAAGACGCTGTCGTCTCCCCGGACGACGATGGTAAACCTGCTCTTCGAGGGCTGTTCGGTATGCCCGACGGTCAGACTTTCGATATTGAAGCCCCGGCGTGAGAAGAGTCCCGATATCCGCGTCATGACGCCGGGAGTGTCGTCGGTCAAAATTGAAATGGTATGGCGCATCTTATTCTTCCTCCTCGACGTAATCGAGCAGCGACGCTCCCGTCACCATCGGATACACGTTGGCAGGTTTTTCGATAATGCAGTCGATGACCGTTGTGGTGCCGGATTCCATTGCCTGTTCGATCGCGGGAACAATTTCCGATTCTTTCGTTACCCGGATACCCCCCGCGCCAAGCCCTTCCGCGAGGGCGGCGAAGTCCGCTGATTTTCCGATATGGCATGATTGATACCGCTTTCCGTAGAAAGAACTCTGCAGCTGCCGGATCATCCCCAGACAGTAGTCGTTCATAATAAGGACGATAACCGGCAAATCTTCTTCGACGGAAGTGACAAGTTCCTGGCAGTTCATCAGAAATGAGCCGTCCCCGGACACACAGACCACCGGCCTGTCCCGGTCCCCCGCCCGGACACCAAGCGCCGCCGGAAATCCGAAACCCATGGTACCTAAGCCGCCGGAGGTAATAAACGACCGGGGGCGTTCGGTGCTGATGTAGTGGGCGGCAAAAATCTGGTGTCTTCCCACATCGGTAACAATAGTCGGGTCCGGGACGACCTCCGCGGCCTTCCGGAGGATATTCGGTACGGTAACACCCTCATATATTCCCCGCAGGGGATGTTCTTCCGCTGTTTTCCGCAGATAGGCGCACCATTCCCCGCGCTGTTCCGGAGCGAGGCGGTCCGTCAATTCGGGAAGGACCAGCTTGATGTCCCCGACAATGGGAAGCCGGGCGGATATGTTTTTGCTGATCTCCGCCGGGTCGATGTCGATGTGAATAATTTGTGCTTTCGGCGCGTAGGTAGCGAGAGGTCCCGTTGACCTGTCGCCGAACCGGGTACCCATTGCCAGAATAACGTCCGCCCCCTGCACCGCCGTGTTCGCCGCCACCCTTCCGTGGTATCCCACCATCCCCAGGTTGAGGCTGTGGCTGCCGGGGAATACCGATTTCCCCATCAGGGTCCAGGTAACCGGGACCCCGGTTTTCTCGACAAACGCAAGGAGTTCTTCATGCGCGTCGGCGTGAAAAATACCGCCCCCGGCAATAATTACCGGACGTTCGGCCTTTTTCATCATTTCCGCCGCCCGTTTAATCTGTCCCGCGTGCCCCTTTTCGGTAGGCTTGTACCCTTCCAGGCCGCCCCGTTTCATCTGTTCCTCAGCGAATGTTTCCGTTTGTATGTCCTTCGGTATGTCAATAAGGACAGGCCCCTTTCTTCCCGTTGAAGCGAGGTAAAATGCTTCATCGAACACCAGCGGAATTTTACCGGCTTCCTTTACCAGGTAGTTATGCTTGGTAATGGGAATGGTAATACCGGTAATGTCCACCTCCTGAAAGGCGTCGTTGCCGATCATCGTTGTCGGGACCTGCCCGGTAATAGCTATAACCGGGGAGGAATCCATATATGCCGTGGCAATACCGGTAACAAGATTGGTGGCGCCGGGGCCGCTGGTGGCCATGCACACGCCGGTTTTTCCGGTTGCGCGGGCAAAGCCGTCGGCCATATGGGCCCCAGCCTGCTCGTGCCTCGGCATAATATGCCGTATTTTAGAAGAAGAAAGGCTGTCGTAAATCGGCAGGGTCGCCCCGCCGGGATAACCGAAAACCACCTCAACCTGGTGCCGCTCCAAAGCCGTTACTACCGCCTTTGCTCCGGACAATTTACCTTTTCCCATTACAACCTCGTTCCGATGATTCTAGTTAATTGAGTAGAAATGTCAACCTGTGGTAGGGTAGGGCATGGGACCGGAAGTATACGTTCCGAAGGGGGCGGCGGCGGCGGAGTTCAGTGAAAAGCGCTCCCGTTTTATCGGCAAAGCGGTAGGTGTTGAAACACGGGAAGAGGCCGAAGCTGAAATCGCGAAGCGGCGGGAGGAACACCCCGGGTGCAGCCATGTGGTATACGCCTTCAAAATAGGCCCTCCCGCGGGGGAAACCATGGGAATGAGCGACGACGGGGAACCGAAGGGGACGGCGGGGAAGCCGGTTTTGGAAGTTCTGAAGGGCAGCGGTCTGACAAATATTTTGCTGACGGTGGTCCGCTTCTTCGGCGGGACAAAACTCGGCACCGGCGGACTGGTGCGGGCCTATTCCCGGTCGGCTAAGGAGACCCTTGAAAAAATTCGCCGGGAACGGTATGAAGTACGTGTTCCTTTTTCGCTTACCTTACCCTACGATCTGTACGATCCGGCAAAACGGTGTATTGAATCGGCGGGAGGGCGGATACGCGGAGAGGATTTCGGAACAGCCGTGGATATATCTGGCGAAATCGCGGAAGATATGGTACAACTATTGGAAGCAAAAATACTCGACCTTTCAAAAGGCGTTGTAGAGCTGCGATTATCGAAGGACATAACGGAGGAGTAAGAACAATGAAACGAATAGCGGTATTGTGTATAGTAATGACCGCCGCGGCAGGTTTTTTATTTGCCGGCGGCAATCAGGAAGAGATGGTGAAACAAAGCGGCGGAGACGGCGCTTCCGGTTATCAGATTGGTGATATGAGCATTGAATATGAAATTGTCGAAGGGCAGCTGAATATTACCCTTACGGCCCCCACGGAAGGGTGGATTGCCATCGGGTTTCAGCCCTCTTCCATGATGAAAGACGCGAACATTATTATCGGGTCCGTCGAGGGGGACACGGTAACAATCGACGACCATTTCGGCACTTCGGCATTTGCCCACAAGCGGGACACCGATTTGGGGGGGAGCCTGGACGTGGAAGCGGGAGAAGGGTCGGAAGCCGGCGGAACTACAACCTTTTCCTTTTCCATTCCCCTCGATTCGGGAGATTCCTACGATGCGGTGCTGCGTTCCGGGGACACGGTAAAAGTGATCCTCGCGTATGCCAAAAAGGACAATTTCAGTACAAAGCACAGTTACCGGACTTCAGCTGAAATTACTCTGAAATAAGGGACTGGCAGCGATGGCGGTTACAATACAAAAGGCTGAATCGAAGGATGATGTAAAACAATTTATTCATTTTCCCTGGCGAATTTACCGGGGGAAGGACCGTTATAATCCGAACTGGGTCCCGCCCCTGCTGATTGGTGAAAAGGAGCTCTTCGACCGGGAGAAGAACCCGTTTTTTCAGCACGCGGCAATGGACAACTTTATGGCCTTCCGGGACGGAGAGATTGTGGGAAGAATTTCCGCGGTTGTGGATGATAATTACGTTACGTTTCACAATGAAAAGACGGGATTTTTCGGCTTTTTCGAATCGGAAAACGATCCCGAAACAGCCGCGGCGCTTCTGAAAACCGCGGAGGACTGGACGCGGGACCGGGGGATGGAGAAGATCATCGGTCCGATGAACCCTTCCACGAACCACATGCTGGGGATCCTTATCGATTCCTTCGACGAACCCCCTATCGTACAGATGAATTACAACGAACCGTATTATCCGGAGCTTGTAGAGGCGGCCGGATATTCTAAGGAGAAAGACCTCCTCTGTTACCGGATGACAAAGGACAGTCTGGAACTGTCGGAAAAAATCGCCCGGGTTACGGAACTCGCGAAAAAACGGGGGAAGCTGACAATACGCAATATCAACATGAAAAAATTCGACGAGGAAGTGGATATGATCCGGGACCTCTACAATCAGGGCTGGGAGAAAAACTGGGGGTTCGTCCCATGGACCCGGGAGGAGTTCGACGCCATGGCGGAGGAACTGAAGATGATCGCCCGCCCCGAACTCGTTCTCATGGTGTTTTCCGGTGAAAAACTGGTAGGCATATCTATTCCCCTTCCGAATATCAACGAAATTCTTCTTACAATGAACGGCAGGCTGTTCCCCTTTGGTATTTTAAAACTGCTGGCCGGGAAAAATAAAACCAAAATGATGCGGATGGCTATCATGGGGGTCCATCCCGATTATCATAATAAAGGGATCGATGCCATCTTTACCTACGAAACATACAAGCGGGGAGTCGAGCTCGGTTTTCACGGAGCGGAATTTTCCTGGGTCCTTGAGGACAACTACGCGTTGCGGAATATGCTGGAAACCTGGGGGACGACAATGTACCGGACCTACCGGGTGTACGGCAAAAAATTATAGGAGATGTTTATGAAGACTTGTTATTTATTTCCCGGCCAGGGAGCACAGTATCCCGGAATGGGAAAAGATTTTTTTGATGCCAGCACCGCGGTACGTGATCTTTTTTCCGCGGCTTCCGACATTACATCCATGGATTTGGAGAAGCTGCTCTTTGAAGGGACTGAAGAGGAACTGAAAGCGACGGACAAGACACAGGTTGCCATTACACTGGTAAACTGCGCCGCCAGTTTGTATGGAAAGGAGCAGGGAATAACCGCCGACGGTGCCGCGGGCTTCAGCCTGGGGGAATACGCGGCGCTCTGGGAGGCCGGCGTGCTTTCCCTGGAGGACCTGTTTGCAATTGTCAAGGCCCGGGGAGAGCTGATGGAAAAAGCGAGCCGCCGCCTCGATTCCCCGGAAGGGTCGCCGGGCATGGCCGCGGTAATCGGTCTGGGGTACGATGATGTAATGAAAGTACTTGAGGAGCTGAAAGAAGACGGGGTAACCCTGGCTAACTATAACAGCCCCATTCAGATGGTGCTTTCCGGCACCGCTGCCGGCCTTGAAAAAGGGGAGAAACTGTTTGATGAAGCAGGCGCCATGAAATATGTCCGGTTAAAGGTCTCCGGACCATTCCACAGTCCCCTCTTACAAGAGGCGAGGGACGGGTTGGAATCGGAACTTGCCGGGAGGACCTTTAACGACCCTCGGAAACCGGTGTACGCGAACGTAACGGGGAAAAAAATCAGCACAGGGGAAGAAGCAAGGAAGCTGTGCGTGGAACAGGTTGTTTCCACCGTCCGCTGGGTAGATGAGGAACAGGCCATTCTCGACGACGGGTACGAAAGGATCCTGGAAACCGGACCGGGAAAGGTGCTGACGGGCCTCTGGAAGTCATTCCACCGGCAAATGAAGGCACAGCCCGTGGGGACGGTGGAAGCGATGCTGAAACTCACCGAACAGGGCTAAGGGCCGTTATCGGCGGGTACTTGTCAAAGCGGGGTAAAACCGGTAGGGTTTGTGGTCATGAATAAACGAGTCGTAATTACCGGAATGGGAACAATTAATCCTCTGGGGGACAACCTGGAGGATTTTTACAACAATTTAATGGCCGGCAAGTCCGGGGTAAAACGGTGGGAATCCATCGATTTGAAAGACGTTGAGTGTAAAGTCGGCGGCGATATGGGTGACTATAACTGGAAGGAAGCTCTGGAGCGTCTGGAGCCGGACCTAACGCCCGATATTTATAAACGGGCAAAAAAACTGTTCAAGAACACAACGTTTTCCGCCCGTATCGCGGTCCTGTCGGCGCTGACGGCATATAAAGATGCCGGTCTGTTCGGCAAAAAAGTAGACATTCACGGGACGAGTATTATCGTCCCCGGCCACAACCTGAATTCGAATTATGTGTTTGAAAACGCACGGCAGTTCTTTGAAGAACCCGAATATATAAGCCCCTTAGCGGGGGTGGAGGCCATTGATCCCAATGTAGCGGCACTTATAACGGAAATTCTCGAGTTACAGGGTCCGGCTTTTACCATCGGCGGCGCCTGTGCCAGCGGCAATTTAGCGCTTCGCGTCGGGTTTCGGGACATCGTTACCGGCGAGTGTGAACGTTCCATTATTGCCGGCGCCCCCTTTGATGTGTCCCCCGCGGACATTCAGGCGTCGGTCATTATTAACGCGGTGGTCATCAAGCCGGAACACCAGGAGCATCCGGAAACGGCTTCGAGGCCCTTCGATGCAAACAGGTGCGGTTTTGTTTACTCCCACGGCGCCGGCACCCTTGTTATAGAATCTTTGGAGAGTGCCCGGGAACGGGGCGCTGTAATACACGGCGAGGTGCTGGCGGTACGGGCCGGTTCAAACGCGAACCATCTTCCGGCGCCGGGGGCTGAAAAACAGGCCTGGGTAATGAAGAAAGTACTCGAAGACGCGGGGATTGCTCCGGAACAGGTCGATTATGTCAACTGCCACGCGACGGGTACACCCGTTGGAGACGTACAGGAGATTAAAGCCGTAAAAAGCGTGTTCGGGGACCACGCGTACAATTTAAAACTGAACGCGCCGAAATCGATGCTGGGCCACACTTGCTGGGCATCACCGTTGGTAGAGACAATTGCCGGCCTGATGCAGATGAAACACGGAAAACTGCATCCGACAATCAATATTGATCAGCTCGACCCGGAGGTGGACCTCGATGTATGCGCGGACGGGCCCGTGGACCATCAAATCCGCTACATGCTGAAAAATTCTTTCGGATTCGGCGGCATCAACTGCTGCAGTCTCATTAAACGTTTCGAGGAGTAGCTGGAATGAATGCTTTTGTTACCGGCGGCAGCCGGGGTATCGGACGGGCCATCGTTATAAAATTTATTCAGGAAGGGTACGGCTGCGGTTTTACCTATGTGGGGAAAGAGGAGAAAGCGCGGGAAACGGAACAGCTTGCCCGGGACATCAATCCGGAAGCCCGTATCCGCTCCTACAAAATGAACGCCGGAGTATCTTCCGATGTAGAGAAGGTAACGGAACAGGCTATAGATGATTTCGGCGACATTCATGTTGTCGTCAACAACGCGGCTGTTGTCCGGAACAATGCCGCCGCGTTTATGGAGGACGACGAATGGGACACGGTCATTCAAACCAATCTTTCCGGGCCCTTTTACGTCATCCGCGGTTTCCTCATGCACTTTCTTTCGAATAAGTTCGGGAGAATTATCAATATCTCCTCCCTTGCCCAGGACGGATGCAGCGGCCAGGCAAATTACGCCGCGAGCAAGGCGGGGCTGATTGGACTTTCCAATACTATCGGCCGGGAGTACGGCATAAAGGGGATAACGTCCAACGTCGTTACCGTCGGGTATGTTAAAACCGACATGACCGGCGACCACCTCGCCGAAAAACTCCATCAGGTATGGATGGACTACTGCCCCATGCGGCGGATCGGCACCGGGGAGGAAATAGCCGGTATGGTGCATTATTTAACAACGGAACATGCCGGCTTTATCAACGGAGAAGTAATACGGGTCGCCGGCGGGCTGACATATATACCCTAATATAAAAAAAATGTAAGAAAAGAGGAAAATATGAACAAAGTTGGAATTGAAAAGATCAATTTGTACGGAACTTCAATGTATCTCGACCAGCGTGCCTTAGCAGCTGCTCGGGACAAAGATCCTGACGCGGTCGTAAGTGATTTTCTCATTAATGTCCGGTCCTTGAATCCGCCGTGGGAAGATACGGTAACCATGGGAGCGAACGCGGCGAAACCGATGCTCACCGAAGCAGAGAAGGAGCAGATCGGCATGCTGATTGTGGGGACCGAGGGCAGTGTCGATTTCGGAAAGCCGATTAGTACGAATATTCACGGGGCCTTGGGCCTTCCCGCGAGTGTGCGGAATTACGAAACGAAACACGCCTGCTACAGCGGCGTCGCCGCCCTGGATACGGCGGTAAACTGGGTCGCTTCCGGCCTGAACAAGGGGAAAAAGGCGCTGGTAATTGCCACCGATTTCAGCCGGAAACACTTTAACTTGAAGGAAGAGTTCGTTATGGGCGGTGTCGGTGCCGCGATGCTGGTAAGTGATAATCCGAAGGTTATCGAGTTTGAACCGGAAAAAAAGGGCACCTGGACGACGGATATTTACGACACCTTCCGCCCCTCGGCAACGGCGGAAATGGGGAACAACGAGGTCAGCCTCTTTACCTATATGGACGCCCTGGAAGGGTCTTACAACGATTATCTGGCACAGCTCGGCGCGCCGATTGATTTTGATACCTACTTCGATTACAATATTTATCATACGCCCTTCGCGGGAATGGCCTTTCAGGCCCACCGGACCCTCTGTAATATCGCGCGGCCGAGAAAAAAATCGGAGGTTAGGGAGAGTTTCGAGAAAAAGGTATATCCTGCTCTCCGGTACGCGAGGCAGATCGGAAGCACCTATGGCGCGAGCAATTTTGTGGGCCTGTGCAGTATTTTGACGGATGAAAATCCGCCGAGCCCCGGCCACCGCCTGGGTATGTATGCCTACGGGTCCGGCGCCATCGGGGAATACTACAGCGTTATTGTCCGGCCGGAAGCGGTGGAAACGGTCCGTGCCATGGATATCGATGCCGAGTTTGCCAAACGGCGGGAAGTGACGGTGGAAGAATACGAAATGGTTGAAAATATCCGGGAAACCTATATTGAAAATCCGAATATAGTTCCCGATTTTTCCATTTTAGATAACTGGTATGATACATTTTACAGCGGAAAGGGGTATTTGGTCTTAAAAGAGGTAAAGGACTACTACCGCGCCTACGAGTGGAGTTAAGCATGGCGTCCGTCGATTATTACGCGGACGGCGGAGCAGGTGTTATTACCCTGTCGAGGAGTTCCGAGGGAAACAGGCTGAACATTGTTTCTCTGAAAGAACTGCACGCGGCCCTGCACGCGGCACTGGACGACAAGGGTGTGCGGGCCGTACTGCTGCGGTCGAACGGAGCGGTTTTCAGTTTGGGCCTCGACTTTAGTGCCGTGGCGGATGAAAACAGCAGCGCCGAAGAGGCGGTGGGGCTGTACCGGGGAATCCTGTATACCCTGTTTACCTGCGCGAAACCGGTCATATCGGTTGTGCAGGGTGATGTAAAAGCCGGCGGGCTCGGTATCGTCTGCGCTTCGGACATTGTCCTGGCCGCGGAGCATGCAAGCGCCGAACTGAGCGAAGTTATATTCGGACTTATTCCGGCGAATGTACTTCCGTATGTGCTGCAGACAAGGATCTCCGTAAGTAAGGCCCGGTATGTAATACTCACGGCAAAACGGATGGATGCTCGGGAGGCGTACCGCCTGGGGCTGTTCGATGAGGTTTTTCCGCCTGAACAGCTTGAAAAGGGAGTGAAGAAGATCTGCAAACAGTTGTTCAGAAGCTCCCCGGAAGCGTTGGCCCGGACGAAGGCATTTACGGCAAAGCTGATGGAAACGCCGTTTTCCCGCCGTCCCGCCTTAGCGGAGGGAGAACTGCTTGAAATATTCGGGAATAAAGATTCGCGGCAGGCTATTATTCAATTTCAGGAAGGTGAACTGCCGTCGTGGTTTGCATCATTCTCACCACAACGGCCGCTGGTCTTGAAGCCGGAAGAATAGCCGGGAAACGGAGGAGAGTATGAGTGAAAAAATGGAAATATCGACCCCCTTTCCGGGAATCGCCGTATTAAAAATGAACGACGAGGAAGGGAAAAATATTTTCTCCGAGTCTTTTATTCATCATTTTTTAGCCGCTATGGACAGGGTTGAAAATAAACTGGAGCCGAAGGTGATGATTCTCCGGGGAATGGAAGATGTTTTCTGCGGCGGGGCCGACAAGCAGACCCTTATTGATCTTTGCGACGGACGGATTGTGGTAAAAGACCTTGTAATTTCCGAACGGCTGGTAAACACCGAGTTTCCGGTTATTGCCGCCGCCGAAGGACATGGGATGGGCGGCGGCCTCTCCATGGCCCTGTGCTGCGACATCGTTATTTTTGCACGGGAAAGCAGGTACGGCGCGGTCTTTATGAATATGGGATTTACCCCGGGGATGGGGACGACTACCCTCCTGCCGGAACTTGTCGGACCCTATATTGCAAACGAAATGATGTTTAGCGGAAAGCGCTTTAAGGGAAGCGAGCTGGCTAAAATGGGGACGGGAATTAATTATATTCTCCCGAAAAACGAGGTGATGAAAAAGGCGGAGGCCATCGCTTTACAGATTGCCGAGAAAAATGTAAAATCTCTGCGCATTTTAAAATATACGCTGGGAGCGAAAAAACGGGACTTGCTGAACAGGGCCCGGATGCAGGAGGACCTCATGCACCGGATCAGTTTCGGTTTCCCCGAAACAAAACAGACAATAAACGATTTATACGTTGAATAGGAAAAACCTTGGTACAAATTGATTTATCGGGAAAAAATGTTCTCATTACCGGCGCTACAAAGGGAATCGGATACGCGGCCGCGCGAAACCTCGGTATGGCCGGCGCGCGGCTCTTTCTCACATTTAAATGGGGTTCCGCCGATGAAGATGAAATAAGGCGCGACTTTGCTTCCTTCGGGGCGCCGGAACCGGTTTTTATTCAGGCGGATGCAAGTGTAACTGAAGATACGAAAGCGGTCATGGATGAAATTGCCGCGCGTGCCGGGGGGGTCGATATATTTATCAGTAATGTCGGGTTCGCGTCAAAAACCGATACCCTCGCGGATTACAAGAAGCGGTCTTTTTTTAAGACCCTGGAATACAGCTCCTGGCCGATTATTGAATATACCCGGATGATAGAGGAAAAGTTCGGACGATATCCGGAATATGTTTTAGGCATTTCCAGTGACGGACCGGACCATTACTACCGGGGATACGATTTTGTCGCGGCTTCGAAGGCGCTGTTGGAGTTTTTCGGTAAATACCTGTCAGCCCATCTTGCCCCGGCAGGGTCGAAGGTAAACATTATCCGTTTCGGCATGGTCCGGACGGAATCGTTTCAGCTTATTTTCGGAGACGAGTTTTTCGAATACCTGAAAAAAGAAGAAGGCGTAACCGACGATATGCTTCTTACCACCGAAGACTGCGGAAGAGCCGTTCTCGCTTTCTGTTCGGGGCTGCTTTCCGGTGTAAACGGTCAAATCATCAATGTTGACCACGGGCTCCCTTTCAGGGACAATACAATGATGCGATACATTGCTCAAAAAGGGGAGTAGTCCCCATAAAAAATGTCATACCACAAGAAACAACAAGGAGAAAAAAATGACCAAAGAAGAGGTACTGAAAGTAATCAGCAAGAATATAGTGGAGAACCTCGATGATATGGAAGATCAGACAATTGATCCCCAGAAATCGATGAAAGACTACGGGGCGAACAGCCTCGACATGATCGAAGTCGTTTCAACATCCATGCGGGAGCTCCAGATCAAGATACCCCGGACCGAACTTGCCGATATCAAGAACATCGACGAACTCGCCGACAAGTTTATGGAGTATGTAGACCAATAATGCCTGACGCACTTAATTTTAGTTTAGCTGATTTTTTCTTTAACGACAGCGACAATGTTCTCGATCCGCCGACCGACTTCGAGGAATGGATTAACGACCCGGACGTCCAGCGGGGTTACGGCTTTTTCGAACAGAAGCTGCTCCACGCTCCGACGGTACATACCGAGGTGGAAAGCCGCTTCGACGGAAAGCGGAGAAAGATCATTAACCTGACCTCCTACAATTACCTCGGACTCTCTACGCATCCCGAGGTGCTGCGGGCCGCGAAGGACGCAATGGACGAATACGGCCTCGGAGCCTCCGGCGCACCGCTCTTGTCCGGCTCCTTCGACCTTCATGTGGAGTTTGCCCGGCGCTTAGCGGAGTTCAAACAGAAGGAGGATTGTCTTCTGTACTCCAGCGGCTTAGGCGGAAACCTCGGCGCGATCCAGGGGCTCCTGCGGAAGGGGGACGCCTACATTCTGGACGAAAAATGCCATAAAAGTCTTGTCGACGGCGGCACCCTTTCGGGTGCGAAGATGTATTTTTTCGACCACAACGATCCCTCCTCATTGGAGGAATTACTGGAAAAGGTAAAGGGTAAGCGTACCCTCGTCGCGGTGGAAGGCGTGTACTCCATGGACGGTGACCTTGTAAAACTGCCGGAGATTTCCGCGGTATGCGAGGCATACAATGCCCCGATTTACATCGACGAGGCCCACTCGACGCTGATGTTCGGGGAAAACGGACGGGGTGTCGCGGAGCATTTCGGAATGGAAGACAAGATCGGCGTTTCATTCGGGACTTTCAGCAAGTCTTTCGGCGCCGTGGGCGGCTTTGTCTGCTCGAACGCGAAAATTATCCGGTATCTGAAAGGGTATTCATCTCCGTGGAACTTTTCCTGCGCGCCGTCGCCGCCTATTGTCGGGGGGCTGATGAAGGCTTTGGAAGTGGCCACCCGGGACTCGACGCTTCGGGACACAATGTGGGAAAACGTCCGGTATCTGAAGAAGGGGCTTGACGCGATGGACCTCGACTTAGGGGGGACCGAATCCCAGGTCATCCCGATTATTATCGGATCTTCCGGGGAAAAGCTCATGAGAATGGCCTACGAAATGCAGGTGAGGGGCCTCTTTCTGCAGCCGGTCGATTTTCCGGCTGTTCCCGCCCAGGCGCGGCGGTTTCGGATTTCCGTTTCCTCTCAGTTGACAAAAGAGGACATGGACACGGTCTTAAACATTATCGAAGACGTAATAGCGAAAAGCGTCTAGACAGGCAGACATGGACACGGAAAAACTGTTAAAGGAATACCGCAAAAAACCCGTTGCCCTGCCCGAAACAATGCCGGTAAAAACGGATATCGGCCGGGAGGAGATCAAGCGGATCATTCCCCACCGGGACCCCATGCTGCTTGTCGACAAAATAACCGGACTCGATTTGGAAAACGGGATTATTACCGGGGAGCGTTTTCTCTCCCCGGAGGACCCGGTCTTCGCCGGCCACTTTCCGGAGTATCCTGTATATCCGGGGAGCTTAGAGGTCGAAATGACGGGCCAGCTCGGACTCTGTCTTTTTTATTTCGTCCGGAACAAGCGGACCGATATCGGCGCCGACGCCGTGCCGGTGGACATCCGCGCCACCCGGGTTGTAGGCGCCCACTACCTCGCGCCGCTGCTGCCGGGAACGACCGCGGTCATCGTTGCCAAGTCCCTCGACTTCGACGGTTTTTTCGCCAAAGCCTTCGGCCAGGTCATCGCGGACGGTACCGTCTGCTGCACCGCAATCGGCGAAGTGGTGTTCCCCTAAAAGCAGAACCCGCTCTTCAGGCGGAAACTTCTCGATAGCGTATCGGAGCATGGGGATGGAAGAAGTAACCACGATGCTCTTTTTCATCAAAGAGAATACTGTTCCTGTCCAAACGTCACCGGTTTACCGGTCGCGAGAGTATAAAGGGTCTCCGGAGCAAGATCTATTTCTCCGTTTCCCCAAATCAAAGTGCCGTATTCAATTTTGAAATTTTTAAAAAAATTGATATCTAAAAATGATTTGAAAACAGTACCTTCTTCTAGATAATCGGATAAATCTACTTCTCCCTGAGAGCCGTCTTCGAACTCGACTTTTATCTTGTAATCAGACAGATATTCCGCGTTAACAATTTCAAAAAACATAATAGCCGTCTCCTATTCCAATGGTTCTATGTCAAATAAAGTTTTTTTCTTGCGGGCAAATTCCCATTCTTTTAATAATTCTTCCCTATGAATTTTTGCCCATTCGATGACCAGACTGAAAGCTTTTGGCGGAAGATCTCCGTGCAGTAGGCTGAAGTCATTTATACAAATTAACGCTTTATTCTTATTGTAAATCGCGTGAAAATGGGGAGGATTATTGTCATCGAAATACATTTGAATGAGTATTCCATAAAATCGGCTGATTGTCGGCATGGTTACAGTATAGCAGATTCTGTTGTGTTTGTCCTTGAATGCCGCGCATCTTCACAGGAATTTAAGAATCGCCTTTATTCCATTTGTCGTGTCCGGCAGTGCCGTGTTGCGGC
>CAYTSI010000080.1:12073-14250 GCA_964440465.1 uncultured Spirochaetales bacterium | reverse complement strand
CTAAAACGTCAGCATGCACTTGAGTACTTTGTCCGGGTTGTGGGAGACGAACTCGATTGCCTCGTGCAGCTTATCAAAGGGAAAATGATGGGTGTTCAGGCCCTCGAAATTGTAGGTGTCCCGGATTGTGCTCATGAAGCGGATGGTCCGCTGGCCGAAATCTTTCGTGCCGCCGGAACCGGTAATGCTCAAGGTCTTCCAGATGGTTTTTCCGATTTCCACGGGCACTTTCCGGCCGATGGAGTGGCCGATCAGCCGCACCCTGCCGCTGTGCCCGGCCACGTCGAAAATCGACGCAATGGCGTTGTCGTTTCCCGATGCCTCTACCACAACATCCGCGCCCCTTCCGCCGGTCAAATCGTTGATCGCTTGTTCGAGCTTTCCGTCCGAGGGATCAACCGTCTCGTTTGCGCCGTAGCGGGAGGCGAACTCCCGCCTGCTTGCAATCGGGTCGACAACGATGGTGTACGCGCCGGAAGTGCGTGCCGTCATCGCGGCGGAAAGGCCCACCGGACCGGCGCCGAAAATGACCGCGGTATCGCTCGCGTCGATGGAACCGCCGTTGCCCCAGATGCCGAAGTAGCCGATGGAAAAGGTCTCCACCCAGGCGCCGTCGGCATAGCTCCAGTTATCGGGAATCTGATGGACATACTTTTCCTCAATAACCATATACTCCCCCATTCCGCCGGGAGAATCGGGCCGGAACCCCGCCTCGCGCATATTGAGACAGGCCGAGGGCATCAGCCCGTCCTTGCAGTTCCTGCACACTCCGCAGGCCATTACGCAGTCTCCGGTCACTTTCATGCCCGTCTTTAAATGTTTCACTTCCTTGCCCGTTTCCACTATTTCGCCGCCCCATTCATGACCGGGTGTGTAGGGCGCAATATCGTAGCGGCCTTCCGCCGACTTTCCCTCGTAACACTCGATGTCGGACCCGCAAATACCGCAGGCACCGACTTTTACCAGGACCTGATCAGGATTCAAAGGCGGCAGCTCCACCTCTTCTATACGCAGGTCCTTCGGTTTATGCAAAAACGCCGTCATTACTTTCATATCAATCCGCCTTATTTATCAGGATTCGGGACCATAAAGTCCCTAATTGTTTCCAGAAACTCTTCATACCCCGACAGAAACTGCCGGAGGGTCCGCGCGGAAGCGCCGAAGGTTACAAACTCCGGGGGCTTCATGCCGTCTTCCTCGTATGCCCGTATAAAATCGGGGAATTTCCGGCTCAGTTCTTCGACAATTTCCGGGTCCACCGGTTTGTCGATCCTCGGCACCACTTCGATATCAGAATTGTTAAAACGGACCTGCCACTTGTAGGGTATGGTCAAAACAACATCGCCGCCGATAAACTCGGACCAGTGAAAATGGTTCCGGTACGCGGCGGCAAGCAGCCGAATCCGGTACCCCCGCTCTTTATACATATCGTAGGCTTTTTTCATTGCCGCGACACCGGCCCACTCGAAGTAAGCCGGATTGGTAACAATCCCGTCACGCTCCGCAACCACCTTCAGCCAGTCGTCTAAGCGGCCGACCATAATGGTACAGACCGGGCCCATGGTCGAAATATCTTTTCCCTCTTTTTCCCTCCGCTGCAGGCCCCGCTCAACCGCTTCGGCAACGGCAATTGCCTGGGGAACGGTAAAACAGACCGTTGCGTTGATGCTTACCCCCCGGTAGGTGGATTCCTCGATTGCCGCGACACCCGCCTCGGTAACCGGTATTTTCACGATAATATTCGGCGCTAAGCCGTCGAAACGGACCGCCTGTTCGGTAATGGCCTCCGCGTTCCGGTAGTATTTCGGATTTGTCTGCACCGAGAGCCTGCCGTTCCTCCCCTTTTCTCGGTCGAACACCGGCATAAGCAGCTCCGCCGCTTTTACCGACATCTCTTCGATAAGCTGCCATGCGACATCGTCCTCGGAAAAGACCGGATTTTCTTCAATAATCTGATAAATCCTGTCTTTCCACAGGTGCATCTCCTTCGCTAAAACATTGCCGACGATTACCGGATTCGCGGTCGCTCCGACGGCACCGTTGTCGATTGCGTAGGAAAGCTCTTCCATGGAACAGGAATCGTTCCATAAAGCCGTATCAGAAATTTGCGTCATTTTGTGCAGGGGACTTTTATAGTCAGCCATATTCTCCTCCTCATCTTCAGTGTAGCAGAGTTG
>CAYTSI010000080.1:6713-11973 GCA_964440465.1 uncultured Spirochaetales bacterium | reverse complement strand
GGGGACTTTTATAGTCAGCCATATTCTCCTCCTCATCTTCAGTGTAGCAGAGTTGAACCTGGCTGTCAACATTATTAAACTTTTGTTTAGCGTTATTTAATTAAATATAACAGACGGTAAAGCAGTTCATGGCATCGCGGCAGCACCCTGCTTTTTGTAATACAAAAGAGTGTGCGTAACAAGGGTGCCGATAATTACCGCCCCGCCGATAAAGGTGAAAACATAGGGCGCCTCCCCGAGGAAGATCCACACCCACAGGGGGCCTAAAAATGCTTCAAGGATAACAATCAGCCCGGTTTCCGAGGTCGGCAGTTTGCCCGACCAGGTAACAAAGAGGATAAAACCGCAGCCTAACTGCACGATTCCTAAGTACATGAAAATGAGGATCGACCTGAGCGGTATTGCAAAGCGCTCGACAAAGGGCGCGGAGACGACAATGGTCAGCAGAGCGGCAAGGGCGAGGGAAGGCAGCAGGTTGACGCTTTTCCGGTGACGTATCGCTATTGTTCCCGCGGCAAAGGCGAGCGCCTTCGCTATCCCGAATACATTCCCGGAAAAGCCTCCCTGCTTCAGGGACGGAATAATAATCACGGTGATGCCGGCAACAACGCCGAAAAGGGCGGCAACCGAAACCTTCCGTACCGGCTCCCGGAGAATAATCCATCCAAGGATAACAATAAAAATCGGCGCAGTCCCCTGAATTAACAGGGAATCGGCTACGGTGGTCCTGGTAATGGAAAATACGTAGAAGCCTAAGGACATGGCTATAAAAAGGGAGACCCATTTCCCGTTTTTCAGGGTGGTACCGAGAACTTTTCCGACGTTTTTCCCCTGTGTAATAAAAATCCAGCCGAGAAGCGCGGCCGTCATGAACACCGAGCGCCAGAACAAAATTGTCCACGGTCCTTCATTTAAAAGCCTTACCCCGATCCCGCCGGTGCTGAACAGGAGCTGAGCGCAAATCGTCAGAAGCAGCGCCGATACGGTCTGCCGTTTCACGTTCATGTTCTATTTTTTATTTGTTTTGATGATGCTTTGCAGGTTCGTGATGTGTTTCCGCATGAGGGACTGCGCTTTCTCCTCGTCCCGGTCTTTAACAGCTTTCAATATGGCTTTGTGGCTTTTCAGCGCCCTGTCCGGCTCGCCTTTCAAGGTTGACAGATGCTCCTCCCGCTGCATTTCCATTAAATCACCGCACATCCGCACCATATTCAGAAGAACATCGTTGTGGGCGGCGGCCCCTAAGGCCCGGTGATACTCGTTGTCCCCGTTTATGCCGGTTCCGCCTTCCTTTATTTCATCTTCCATGCTTTGTATTGCCTGTTCAATGTTCTGCAAATCCTCATCCTCTCTCCGTAAAGCCGCTAAGCGGGCAACTTCAATTTCAAGGACAAGACGCGTTTCCAACAGATCGGCAATGAAATGCCCGTTTCTAACAAGCATTTGAGAAAAAGGCGAGACCACGGTTTCCATGGTAACGTCTTTTACAAAGGTACCCCCGGATATTCCCACCTTCGATTCCAGGTATCCCATCATTTCAAGCGTGCGGAGGGCCTCCCGGATGGAAGACCTGCTCACGTTGAGCTCCTCGGCAAGCTGCCGTTCCGGGGGAAGTTTCTCCCCGGTCTTCAGTTTGTTACTCGTAATGAGGTCCTGCAGCTGCTTAATAATGGCCTCGTATAGTCGTACTTTTTTTACCGGTTCGAGCATGAGATGTCCCCCTACAGATTATGGTTTAAAGATCATACCATAGATGCGTATATTTGTATACCGTGATTTTTAAAGGGCAGCCCGTAATTTGCACAATAAATTGATTAGCTGACAATAACGGGACACGAGCCTTTTCAAGCTAATGAAAGCGGGAGAGCGGTCGACAACTTTTACCAGATGTTTTACTATCAAGCACGGACTGACGCCTAAAGGTAATTTATACAAAATGGGGATTGGATGGTCACACATGGAACTGTCGGTATAGCACTGCACTATTTCGGTACTATCGCGAAATGGACGGGAATCAAAAAGGAAAACCTGGAGGTGGAAGAGAAGTTCGAAACCTGCATGGGGACACTGCGGGAGCGGGTGAACGGCCTTACCGAGGGAAAGGTCCTCTATTCAATTCTCTATAACGGATCGTCCGTTTCGGCTCTTGATCCTCCTCCGCGGGCCGTGAAAGAGGGCGATATATTTACGGTTGTCCCCGTGATTTTAGGGGGATGACTTCCGCGGCACCCTAACACCGCCGTTGCCGTGTTATTGCGTAGTCCCTACCCCAGCAGGCGGCTTCAGTCAATAAAACGGTAGAAATCGTCGACCCTGTCAGACAGGTTTAAAACATTGTTTTTTACCTTCAAATACTCTTTTAATCCGATAATCCCATCTTCCCTCCCGAGACCGCTGTTCTTGTTGCCCCCGTAGGGTGCTTCGATTTTCGACATCACATTGGTATTCAGCCATACTGTACCGGAATCGAGTTTTCTCTGGGCATAAAACAGCGTTCGGATATTTTCCGAATATACACTGGCGCCTAAGGCATACTGATTATCATTGGCCATGTCGATTGCTTTATCGATATTTGAATATTTGATGACCACAAGAACAGGTCCGAAGATTTCTTCCCGAGCGCAAGTCATCGTGTTTTTCACGTTCTCGAGGATCGTTGGTTTGTAAAAAAAGCCCTTGTCGCATGGCGGTTCCATGTAACCCTCACCGCCGGTTACCAGTGTTGCGCCTTCATCGACCGCGTTCTTCACCAGCTCATCAACCATCTTCAATTGTTTTTCATCTATGAGAGAACCTATTTGTGTATTGATATCGAGATTATCACCGAACCGGAGAGATTCGACCCGCTTCACCAACAGTGCCATAAACCGTTTATATATTGCTTCATGCAGAAAGAGCCGGGTCGACGCGCAGCAGACTTCTCCCTGCATCAGGCAGAACCCCTTGATAAGCTGATTGACCGCATCGTCTATATTACAGTCCGGTTCGGCAATAAAGGGTCCTTTACCGCCGAGTTCCAGAATAGTCTTCTTGATGATCGGTGACCGTGCCGAAGCTTCGAGAATCCTCCGTCCTACCTCCAGTGATCCCGTAAAGGTTATCATCGCCACATCTTCATGATTGATGAGCGCTTCCCCGGCGACCCCGCCTTTCCCGGAAATAATATTCACAACCCCGGGAGGTATTCCAACCTCATCAAGAATTTCTCCAAGGAGAATAGGTGTTACCGGTGCCAGAGAAGAGGCCTTCGCCACGACGGTATTCCCCGCAGCCATTGCCGGACAAATTGCCCGTGTTGCCAGATGCAGGGGAAAATTCCAGGGGGTGATTGCAGTAACGACACCATACGGATCATAACTTACCCAATCGAAGGCTTGCTCTCCCGGGATGGGTATTACCATTCCGGTTATTTCTCTCGCCTGATTCGCGAAATATTCCATCGCCCGGATCGCATAGGGTATATCGACAAGTTCCGTTTCATAAACCGGTTTTCCAGTATCCATGGCTTCCCATTTTGCCAGCTCCTTCAGGCGGCGCCTCATGATCTCAGCGGCTTTAATCATGTATTCGGCGCGTTCGTCTCCCGACAGATCCGACCATACACCGCTTTGAAATGTTTTCTTTGCAGCCTGAACCGCCCTGTCTACATCTTCTGCCGATGCTAGAGCCAATTCCGCTATCTCTTCATTACGCGCAGGATTTATCGATATGAAGGTTTTGCCCCCCTCCCCATCTACCCACTTATTATCAATAAACAATTTAAATTTCTTCATTTATAAACAGCGCCTTTATCCCTTTTTCTTCCACCAGATCTTTAAAGACCGATTCCCAGTTATCGATCTGCGTCCGGTGGGTGATAATCGCATCGATATCTTTGTCCGTATGAGCGAGGACCGACAAAGCCCGGTCCCAGGAAGTGTAGCTGCTTGAAAAATTAAACAAAAGATCTACAACCTTATGCATCGCATCATTCCAGGGAAAAGGAACATCCCCGTTACCGGTCAGACCGATGGCGGATATACGGCCGCACTTCCGGACCATTGCCGCCGTCTGTGCTATGGCTGCCGGAGCGCCGCTGGTTTCAACGACAATATCCGCACCCCGTCCCTTCGTTATATCCAGGACAACCTCTACCGGATCTTCCTTTTCTACATTCACGATTCGGTCCGCGCCTAGTTTTTCGGCCGCGGGAAACCGTACTTCCTCGCAGCTGCTCATTCCCGTTACTATAATTGTGCCGGCGCCGCACTCCCGAGCAATGAGAGTCGACAGCAGCCCCATCGGTCCCGCTCCGGTTATAACGACCGTATCTCCCAAATCGATTTTGCCCCGTTCATGCACCTGATGAACGGCAATCGCGGTGGGCTCCGCTAAGGCGGCGTGTTCAAAGGACATTCCCTCAGGAATATGGTGAAGCAGGTGGCAGGGCATGGCGATGTATTCGGTGAAAGCACCGTCAATACCCCATCCCGGAGACCGCTTATCCGGACATATCTGGGGCTTGCCCTGCCTGCAGAGTTCACACAAACCGCAGGCAAGCGAATGGGGTTCAGCTACGACCCTGTCTCCCGCCTTTACATTGGTGACTTTACCGCCGGTTTCGGCTACAACGCCGGAAAATTCATGTCCCATAACCACAGGCGGCCAATAGGGGAATTCATCTTTCCATATATGCAGGTCGGAACCGCAGACGCCGGCAGCTTTTACCCGGATAATGACCCAATCATCCCCGGGCAGTACCGGTTCTTTAATGTCACGAACCTCGATATTTCCATTTCCTTTGGCAGTTTTAACAAGCGCTTTCATTTTTACTATCCCATAAATACGCCGCCGGTGATGTCCAGGGTGCATCCGGTGATATACCTCGATCTCCGGCTGGCTAAAAAGAGGATGACATCGGCCACGTCTTCGGGTTCGCCGATTCTGCGGAGGGGTACCGTTTCCGGTTTGAAATGGCTGAACTGCTTTGCCATGTCGGTATTGATAAATCCCGGCGCTACGGCGTTCACCCGGATATTATCCGGACCCGCCGCTTTGGCGAAAGTCTTCGTCATGGCAATCATTCCGCCTTTCGACGTGCAGTAATCGACACCGGTAGCAATCCCGCCGATCCGGCCGGATATGGAGCTGACACTGATAATGGCCCCGCTTTTCTGCTTTTTCATAATGATAAGCGCCTCTTTTGAACAGAGAAAAGCGCTCCTCAAGTTTATATTCATAGTCCGGTCCCACTGCTCCGGGGATATTTCCTCGATCGGGT
>CAYTSI010000080.1:0-6613 GCA_964440465.1 uncultured Spirochaetales bacterium | reverse complement strand
AAGTTTATATTCATAGTCCGGTCCCACTGCTCCGGGGATATTTCCTCGATCGGGTCTACCGGACAGATTCCCGCGCAGTTTACCAGAATATCAAGCCTGCCGAACTCTTTTTCCACCGCTTCAAACAGGGCTGATATACTTTCCGGGCTGCTTACGTCGGTTTGTATTCCCAGACAGCGGCAGCCTGTTTCTTTTTCAATTGCCGCCGCCTGCGCTTCTGCCTTTTCGCCGGCTATATCGGCTAAAACTACGCCCTTCGCCCCTTCCAGAGCGAAATTCCTTGCCGTAGCCGCGCCGATACCGCCTCCGGCGCCGGTTACAAGGGCTGCCGTGCCTTTTACTTCGTTCATTTACATCCCCTTCCTGAATAACCTTACAGCTTTGATCGGCATCGGTCAATTAATTATTTCTTCCCCCGCCCAGGGGATATTGAGTTCGTACAATTTCCCCTTCGTCGGCACGCCGCTCTCTTCGTCCCAGCCCATCATTCCGAAATAGATGGACTGCGCTTCATCCATCTCGCTCTCTTCGATTTTCGTCCCTTTAAGAGGACCTTCGGGAAGTTTTTCGAACATCCGTTTCGGCAGCTTTTCGTCCTCCTTTCTGATCCCGTGTTTAAGGTTGAAACAGCGGGTCAGGTTGGTTGCCCGCTCGCCTACTTTCATGACCTCCCATAAGCTAGTGTCCCAGCCGGTGACCGCCTTGATAATTTCGGTCATTTGGTTGATAAGCCAGGTTCGTACCGGCGACCAGGTAAAGATACAGGTATCGATACAATTGAAGAAGCTCCAGAAGTGCTGAAAATAGGTCACCAGCCGGACCTTCTGATAGCCGATGGAAAGCGTTTCGATCGGTTCGAGAATTCCGAAGGGGAAAATATGCTTGACCATGCCGAAGGGATCGTCGGGATTGTGACTGTAGCCCGTCAACTGCGGGTCGAAGGCACCGTCGTGTTCATGCTGCAGATGGTCGGCCCCGGTAGGCGATACAATGTAAGCCAAGCCAAGACCGAATTTGACCCTCGGTTCCGCCATGGGGAATTCCAGGCCGTTCACCTGCATGGTAAACTCTTCGGTACCTCTCCCGATCTTCCGGGCGGCATAACGGGAGCCTTCCGCCAGCAGGCCGCCGAAGCCTTCTCGGTCGGCTATCATCTCAATCAGCTTCAGCATCATATCACCGTCACCGAAACGGATTTCCAACCCGCCGGTGTCTTCTTTTGTAAGCAGCCCTTTTTCGAAGCATTCCATGGCCCAGGCGATGGTGACCCCGCATGAAATCGTATCGAGTCCGTAGCGGTTACAGAGTTCGTGGGCCTTGGCAACATAACGCGCGTCATTAACACCGCAGGTAGAGTTGAACGCACCGAAGGTTTCAAACTCGGGGCCGCCGTAACGGGGGTCCACTGCAAAGGGTTCTTTCAGTTCAAAGGCCTGTTTGCATTGTACCGTGCAGGCGTAACACCCCTCCCGCTTTACTTTCATCTGTTCGTGGACCGTATCGACTGTCTCTTCCGTTTCAAACCAGGTCGTTGAAAAGTTTTTCGTCGGCAAAAGGCCCGCCTGCTGCGCGTTATAATAATACGCGCTCGTTCCGTATTCGTGCTGGGACTGATTGTCCACATTGTGCTTCATATTTTCGGCAAACCATTTCGACAGTTCTCTTACCTTGTCGGTATCGTAAAACTCGAGTTTTTGGGTACCCCTGACTGCGACCGCCTTCAAGTTTTTCGATCCCATGACCGCACCGAGTCCCGTCCGGCCGTGATAATGAAAAAGATCACTGGTTATGCCCGCGTACCGGACCAGGTTTTCTCCCGCCTTGCCGATACCCACGAAACGGGCTTTTTTCTCACCCGTTTCCTCCCTGATTGCATCGAGCGCATCTCCGGTGTCGGCGCCCCATATGTTTTCGGCGGTCTTTATTTCAATCACTCCGTCTTTTATCCAGATATAGCACGGTCGAGGTGAAACCCCTTCCACAATAAGGGCGTCGAAGCCGGCTTTTTTGAGTTCCGGTCCCCAGTATCCCCCTGCCTCGGATTCACCATACAAACCTGTTTGGGGAGATTTTGCCCCGACGGAATGACGGGAAAAGCCCGGCAGAGGAGCACCGGTCACAACACTGGCCGCGAAAACAATCTTATTCTCAGGCGAAAGCGGTTCTACATCGGCGGCCACTTCCTTTAAAAGATAATGCGCGATGATTCCCCGCCCGCCGAAATATGTACGGTAGAAAACCCAGTCCGGCTCTTCCGTCGTTACGGTTCCCTTCGTTAAGTTTATCCGTGCAATTTTACCGTTGTATCCGTATTTTTCCATAAGGCCTCATCCTTTCGTAGTATCTACTCTTTTTTCTGCTTGCTGAGGGTGTCCAGGGCAACGGCACCTAAAATGATAACGCCGATGACGACCTGGTGCCAGAAAACGTTAACGCTTAACAGGTTCAGTCCGTTCCTAACCACGGCCATAACCAGCGCGCCAAGGACCGTCCCGACTAACGACGCTTTGCCTCCGGAAAGACTCGTCCCGCCGATAACCGTCGCTGCAATTACATCAAGTTCGTAGCCGCTTCCGGCTTCCGGCATGGCTGCTTCCATACGGGAGGTAAGCAAAATGGCGCTGATCGCGGAAAACAGTCCCGACATTACGTACACAATAATCTTGACCTTACGTATACCGATACCCACTAATCGGGCAGCTTCCATATTCGACCCGATAGCGATGACGAACCTGCCGAACCTTGTTCTCTCCAAAATAAAGAAACAGACTGCAAAGAGTACGATTGCAAGGATAATGGGGAACGGCACGGGACCAACATAGCCTTGGGCCAGATACTGAAATGAGCGTACCTGCAGGCCGAAGATGGGTACACCGTGAGTGACGAGCATAACCAGTCCACGGATAATGCTCAGCATTCCCAAAGTCGCGATAAAATCGGCCATCCCGATACCCGCAATAAGCAGTCCGTTAATGAATCCCAGTCCGGCACCGGTGAGAAGGCCTAGGGGAAGGACGATCCAGAGACTCCAGCCGAGCATTATCATTTTCGCCACCAAAACTCCGGTGAACGCGAGAATGGCCCCTACCGAGAGGTCGATTCCCGCTAAGGCAATTACAAATGTCATGGCGAAACCGATAATCAGTACAAAGACCGCCTGCCGGGCCACAATCATCAGGTTTTCCACACTCAAAAATACCGGTGAGGCAATTGAAAGTGCTATACAGAGAATGATGAAGGCAAAAACAATTCCTCCGACTTTGCCGAAAATTCTCTTCCTGATGAACATAAATATGTTATTCACTTTTGTACTCTTATCAGACATGTTATTACTCCATCAATTTGACGTTACCGAATGGTAGGTAATTTTTTCTTTCGAGATTTCGTCACCCTCTAATTCCGCTGATATCGTCCCGTTGTGCATAACCAGCACGCGGTCGCAGACCCCCTCAAGTTCCTGCACTTCCGTTGATATAATGATGACCGCGCCTCCCCGGGACACGAATTCTCCTATCAGTTTATATACTTCGACTTTCGCGTTAACATCAATTCCCCTCGTCGGTTCTTCGAAAATGAGGATTTTCGGCTCATGACAAAACCACCGGGCAATCATTACTTTCTGCTGATTTCCCCCGCTCAGCTGCCGCGCCGTCGTTTCCGTTGAAGGGGTTTTAATGTTTATTTTATCGATATAGTCATAGGTAAGTTCTTTCTCGAGTTTCTTTTTCAGCCATGGGTCGGCAATTTTATTCAAATTCGCGATACTGACATTATATGTCAGCGGCTGGTCTAAAAACAGCCCTTCCGTTTTCCGGTCAGCCGGCAGAAAGGCAATATTGCTTTTCATCGCGGACAGAGGATTGTATTTTCGCTTCGTAAATTCTCCATTGACGATGATTGTTCCCACATCACTTTGCTTAATTCCAAACAGAGTCCTTGCCAGCTCCGACTTGCCCGACCCTGCCAGTCCTCCGAAACCTAAAATCTCTCCCGGGAAAAGCTGGAAACTGATGCCGCTGTACTCCTTGTTTAGAGCCAAATTTTTAACGGTCATTATCGGCTCGGGGCTGATTTTAGCGTCGACTTTCGGATACTGTTCCGTTAATCGTTTACCGATCATCATTTCGATAACATCGCTGACCGAGGTGTCCTGTTTCGGACATTCTCCCGCCTTTATACCGTCTCTGATCGCGACAATCCGATCACCGATTTCGATACATTCCTCAATATAGTGGGAACAGTAAATGGTCCCGACACCCATGGTTTTCAATTTATTGATAAATTCAAATAGATGGTCTCTTTCCGAATCTTCAAGCGCCGCGGTCGGTTCGTCCAAAATAAGGAGTTTCGCGTCGTGGATGATGGCCCGGATAATTTCTATAATCTGCCGTTCGACCAGTGGCAGTTCACTTACCGGACATGTCAGGTCTATGGTCATGCCGAAGGTTTCCCTGATCATCTTTTCGGCCTTCTTCCGCATGGTTTTTTTGTTGAGAAAACCAAATAAACTTTTGTGCAGGAAGATTGTTTCCTCTTCACCGATAAAGATATTCTCAATCGCCGTCAGGTCGGGAACGAGGGCCTGCTCTTGATACACGATACTGATTCCCCGCTCCTTAGCCTCTGCCGGATTCTCGAATGCCGCCTTTTCACCTTCGAAATAGATGTCGCCGGTATCGTTTTGGTACACTCCGGCAATGATTTTCATGAGGGTCGATTTTCCGGCGCCGTTTTCGCCGACTAATATGACGACTTCTCCCGTACGAACAGTAAAATCTACATCTTTCAGCGCCTGTACGCCGGGGAATTTTTTAGAAATCTTCTCCATTCGCAGAAGAACTTTGTTATTTGCATTTTGATCTGTATCCATAAAAACCCGCCGGCAAAGTTAAGATAAGAACAACCGGCGATAATTGTGCACTATCGCCGGCAGAGAAACAAGATTATTTTTCGAAAATATAGTTGTCGGGATCGAATTCGTCAATATTGTCCTGGTCCCAAACCATCAAGTCCGAATTGATAACCTTCGGTATCTTTTTTCCTTTCACAATATAGTCGTACGCGGCCATGATCATGTTGTATCCCATCTCTTTCGGAGCGGTATCCACCGTGGCATGCATTTCACCCCGCTGTATCGCGGCGTTTGCATCGGGAGTATTGTCGTAGCCGGTAATGACGATCTCTTTGCCCAGATTCCGGCTCTTAATCGCTGCAAGAGCGCCTAATGACATTTCGTCGTAGAGGCCGAGAACGCCGTCGATTTTATCGCCGTGCTTCGTCAAAATGTCTTCCATCACGGCCTGAGTTTTGTTCCGCACCCAGTCGCCGCTTTGAGACTCGATCACCTTGATGTTCGGGTATTCAGCTAAAGCTTTGTTAACACCTGCCATTCGTTCGGTGTTATGCACCCCGGGCAGTCCTTCGATAATGACTAAGTTAAAGGGTTTGTTTCCGTAATTCTCTCCGATCCACTTTGCTTCAAGATACCCTGCTTCGGTCTGATCGTATCCAACGTTGCTGACGAAATAAGGATTCACACATGCCGAGAGCGGGGTGTTGAAGTGGATGATGGGGATCTCTTTCTCCGCCGCCTGCCGGTAGATCGGCGTCAGGGCCTGATCGTTGGCGGAGCAAACGGTAATTGCGTCATAACCCTGCTGGACCCAGCCTTCGAGAATGTTCATCTGCTCGTTGGTTGCCGACTGCCCCGAGGGCGCCTGAATAACGAGATCGATTACACTCGGTCCGCCGAGTTCCGCCACCGCCGTTTTCGCGCCCGCGATTACAATATCATAGTGGGTATTCATAGCAGTCGGACACAAACCGATTTTCACCGGGGTGCTTTTCTTCTGCGGGGGCGGTTCCATTCCGGTTATTTCGCCGGGTTCGAATTCCTGCTGCGCAGAAGCACTTCCCGCTTCCTGCTGTCCTCCGGCAAAGAGCATGCCCGCCGTTAACAGGCAAATCAGCACAAGCACTACAATTTTTGTAGATTTCATAAAAGCCTCCTAAAGTTTTGTTTATAAACAGCAAAAAACGTGCCAACCACGCAGCATGTTCATGCATATTCACCTAATTCATTTCCCTGAAAATAATTAGCTGCCAAGCATTTATGGGGATCCCAGCCATAGATGTCACGGCTAGAGTGTTACGTAACACTTTGTAACGTAACAGAGTGTGCGATTCCACTAAGTATCCGGGGCTAAAAGGCTGTCAAGTGCATGTTCATTGTTAGGATCCCTTTCTGCCTTTTCCAGTTCATAAAGGCTCCATTCCTCGGTATGGTCTATACCGGCCTCCGGTTCTAAGAGAGTAAGAGGCGAAAGCGATTCAATCTCCAGATATTCATCGGAAGCATATGCTTCGGTATGCACGTTGTTATCGGGATACATGGCGTTTTCATGAACTTCACACCTTTTTATGAACAGCGTATTTGCCGCTGCATACGCACACCATCCGGCAGGATTCGATACACCGAATTTTATCGGTTCAATCTTTTCCGGATCATGACAGAGAGTTATATAATTATCCCCCCAATACACCCTATCATCAGTCATATTAGTATATGCCCAAAGGGTGATGTTCCTCGATCCTTTTGCGCCGTCCGAGAAAT
>CAYTSI010000079.1:0-14372 GCA_964440465.1 uncultured Spirochaetales bacterium | reverse complement strand
AATTTATGAATCAAACTCGAAATAAGAGTTTGATACGGAATTCCTTCTTCAATTGCGATATTTTGAATAGATTCTAAGTCTTTATCTGAGATTCTTATGTTAATTCTTTTGTCTTTCTTTAATGTTGCTTTCGCATAACTGGAATAACGGTCAATTTCTTTTTCTCTATCCTTAATTGGTTGCCATTCTCCTTTTTCGAAGGAATCAAGGATATCTTTTTCTTCTTCGTTTAGCTTTATGTCCCGTATCATAATCGTTCCTCCAAGTATAGTTTGGTTGCTTTGCGGCTTGGAAATATTGTTTTTAAAAATATCTCCTCATCGGTCTCAATAAATGGAACCAAGTACGCATAGCCCTCAATATTTATGACAAAGATTTTTTGATTAGGAAATTTTTTTTTATTTGGGTGAGAATAAATATCTAAAATGGCTTTATTCTCAATATATCGAGCAACGATCTCGAAGGATATATTCCTTTTTTTGATTAACTCGATATTTTTCTCCTGATTCCAGTTTATGATCTTCATCTGTCATAAAATACTACAACGTGTGCTTTATGTCAACATTTTGAGCAGGAAAACGCGGTTTACGTTTCCCCGCGGAAGTTTTTACCGGACTTGCGGTAAGCGGAACTCTCAGGTTACCCTATACCCATGAACGACAATCCGGTATGGGAACAACTGCAGGCGGCCGACCCTGCGGCGGCGGCACGGAACAGCGGCGCGGTTTATAATCCCGAGGGGGACATATTTCTTGTTCCGGTATTCACAACTGAAGTTACGGTACACCGGGCCGAAAGGAAAATTACCGCGGCATCCGCGCTGGGAAACCGCCTTTTGTCGGAATACGGGGAATATTTCACCCTCGCGGCACCCGCGTATCTGGCCTGCGCCGACGGCCGGCCGGTAACCAGCGAACTGGTGCAGCCGAAAAGTATTTCCGGCGGGGAAATCTACCGGAAAGGCGCCCACAGACTCCCCTTAGGCCGGCTGGCCGCAAAGTTCGACCATGACCCTGCCGGCTTTCGGCGGGCCGTGGCGGAACTCGGCGGGGAGGAGCAGGAATACGGCGATGTTTCGGGACGGCTGTTTCCGTTTCCGAAAGTCCCGGTGACGATCGCCCTCTGGTTCAGCGACGACGAATTTCCCGAACGGGGTGACCTGTTTTTCGACTCATCGAGCAACGGACAATTTCCACCGGACGTGCTCTGGGGTATCGCGTCACTGTGTGTAGAACTGCTGCTCCCGGTCAGCCCCCCTTCTCCATAGCGGCACGTGCCCTCATTGCTTCTTTTACGGCCTTTTCACTGATAAACCCCTTCCGGACGGCAATCCTTCCGAAAGCTTCATGGTCATCTTCATCTAACGACTGCTGTTCCGCGGCGACCTCCCGCTCCTCCTCGATGGAAAGTAACCCCCGGGCAACGAGGAATTTACCGATGGGTATCCGCTTTTTTGCCATTCAAGCCTCCTTATAATGACTACTCTTTTACCATCGGCACAAACAATCTTACAGTTTAGTTCCCCGGTTGTCTTATTCGTCTTCAAGAAATCCATCATCCAGGTGAGCATTGTAGAGCCTGGCGTAAAGGCCGGGACGGGTTATCAGCTCCTCATGCGTTCCCCGCTGTTCTATTCCCTCCTCCGAAAGGACGATAATTTCATCCGCGTCTTTAATTGTCGACAGGCGGTGGGCGATGATCAGGGTCGTCCTGCCCTTCACCAGTTTGGAAATCGTCTCCTGAATAATCAGCTCGCTTTGCGTATCGAGCGATGAAGTTGCCTCGTCTAAAATGAGAATCGGCGGGTCTTTCAGAAAGACCCGGGCAATGGAAATCCGCTGCTTCTGCCCCCCGGACAGTTTGACCCCTTTCTCACCAATGTTTGTATCGTAGCCCTTCGGCAGCTCCATAATAAAAGCGTGGGCGTTTGCCCGCCGTGCCGCCCGGATAACGGCTTCTTCGCCGGCATCCGGCAGACCGTAGGCAATATTTTCCCGGATTGTCCCGGTAAAGAGAAACACGTCCTGCTGCACGATCCCGATACTCCGCCGCAGGGAAGTAAGGGAAATATCCGCGACATTGACTCCGTCGATTTCCACTGCTCCGCTGTTTACTTCATAAAATCGGGGTATGAGGCTGCAGAATGTCGTTTTCCCGGCACCGGAGGGGCCGACAAGGGCAACGGTAGTCCCCGGATCAATAACGAGATTGAGGTCTGTAAAGATATGCGACCCGCCGCCGTAAGCGAAACAAACATTGGCGAATGTAATTTTACCCCTCGGGTTTTGCAGCGCCGCCGGACGGGGCCTGTCCCGGATGTCCGGTTCAATATCGAGAATTTCCAGAAACCGCGACAGTCCGGCAATCATCTTCTGGATCATTTCATTTGTCCGGCTTAAGCGTTCGATCGGCTCTAAGTATATACCCACATAGAAGAGAAACGCCGTAAACGCCCCGACCGTCAAACTTCCACGGAATATAAACAATCCCCCGGCCACAATAATAAGAAGATACGAAAGGTCCCGCAGCGCGCTGATACCGCCGAAAAAACCGGCAAGGGTCCGAATGGCACCTTGCCACGATAAAAAATACCGTTCGTTGAGACCGTCGAAGGTTTCCTTCTCATATTCCTCCATGGCAAAGGACTTCACGACCCTGATGCCGGAGATGGAGTTTTCCACCCTCGCGTTGATGTCCGCGACCGAATCGTTTATCCTGCGGAAACTCGTGAACATCCGCTTCCCGAAGACCCCGGAATAAAGCACCATAACCGGAATGGGAATGAAACAGATCAGCGCCAGCTGCCAATGCAGCCACGACAGCACGGCAAAAGCGCCGCCGATACTTACAACCGACTGGACCAAATCTTCCGGCGCGTGGTTGACGCTGTCCGAAACTCTGCCGATATCGTTTATCATCCGGGACATAATTTCCCCGGTTTTCCGGTCGTCGTAAAAACTGAAGGAGAGCTTCTGCAGGTGATAAAACAAGTCCCTCCGCATGTCCCGTTCCATTTTTACCGCCATAACATGGCCGGCATACAGGGTGTAATAGGAAGTGCTGAATTTCAGGACAACCACCCCGCCGATGACGGCGGCTAAAATTCCGAGGGCCGCCGTCGATTCTCCCGGGATTACCGTATCGACAAAAATTTTCAGCAGATAAGGAAGCAGAATATTGGCAGCGGAAAGAAGCAGGACAGCGAGGATATCGGAAAAAAATAAAAACAAATGGGGTTTGTAGTACGGCAGAAGCCGCCGGATAATACGCATTATGCCGTTATGTTACAACAAAAAGCCCGCGGGAGCATACTCCCGCGGGCAACAGTATAACCTTAGATACGGATGTTATTCACATGCCGCCGCTTTCATAGTTTCTGTAAGAGTCGCTTTGATCTCTTTCTGGATGTTCATATAGGAATCCACCTTTTTCTGGACGGTATTGATCTCTTTTTCAACCGCGTTCCAGTATGCTTCGAGCTCTTCGATCATGCTTTCCAGTTCGTCAAGCCCCGGTATTTCCGGAAACTCGACACCTAACTGGTTCAGCAGCGGATTCAGGAGCTTTTTCGCCTCGTTCATCAGCAGGTCCTGTACCTTGCCGATAACGCTGTCGATCCCTTTCAAGATATCCATAACCGAAAAGGTAAACTTGTCGATTAGATAATTGACGGTAATCTTTTTATTTAAGGCACTCTCGATTTTATCGGTGACCTTGCTGACCTCGTTTACCACGGGGGTAAAATGTTTCAGCCCGTCTTTGACGGTTTTCACCGTACTTTCCATCTTCACCATTTCCGACAGGGTCTTCGCGACACCGTCGACGGTACTGTTCGTATCGACAAGCGCGTTATTGAGTTTTACATACTCGCCGTTGATCTTTTTCGCGTTCCCCTCGACGGTATCGAAAATCGCCTTGTCACCCTTCCGTTCGACACAGTCCTTAATTTGACGGACAAACTTCTCGGTGTATTCGAGGGTACCGTCGACCTCGTTGAATTGGGCGATAATCTTGTCGATCATTCCCTTGAACTTTTCGAGTTTCGCCTTCATGGGATCGACTGACCGTTTCTGGACCTGCGTTAACATCTTTGCCGGCTTTTCGATTACATACTCACGGGTCTGCTCGATGAAGGTTGCCGATGACGAGAGGATCGACCCGACATAGGGAATAACTCCCATCGGCTTTAAGACCAGGGCGGTCGTTTTCATCGCCTTGTTGGTTTTGTTGATGTTCTCCGTTACATCGATGTAAATCTGCAGAAAATCGATTGCAGCGCCGATACCGTCGGACACTGAAACAAAGCGGCCCTTTAATTTCCCGATTTCTGTCCGGCTGGTACCGATGTTTTCGGAAAGCTTTTGCAGTTCCACCGAGACGAGGACATTAAAAATCCGCTTGTCCGTGTCCTTGTATCCCGCGACCCATTTTTGGGCCGTTTCATACAGCGAGACAATCTTGTCCTTCGCGGCAATCCCTTCGGCCTGTTCGACTTTTATACCTTCCTGATAGTAGTGTTCGGCTATTTTTACTTTTACGCCGGCTAAGCGGGCTTCCGCGTTTCCGTTCTCCTCGTTCCAGAAAAGGGCCCGTTCGTAGTCCGCCGCGGCAGCTTCCAGCGATTCGATATCATTTCTGGCTTCCCGGGCAATACCGCGCTCCACGTAAAGGTCGGAAATAGCATAGGAAAGTTCCCGAATACCCTCTAAAGCGGTAACATTTTCGGAATCGAATTCCAGCACTTTATTGTACGCTGCAAGCGCTCCTTCCAAGATATTGATGTCCTTCGAGTCGTGCTTCGTTTGGCCGTACGCGTTGAAAGCTTCAATTATCGACGCTATCGCGGCTTGATACTCGGAAGAACCCTTTTTCAGAAATTTCGCCAAAGCGTAATCGAGGGCATGTACAGCGCCATCGACATCATCCTGCCCTAACACATTCTGAATATGACCGAAAAAGGCAGTCCAAGCATCTATCCCGGCCTGTTCAATTTGAGCCGTATAATCTTTAATATCGGTAGTCCAGGTCCAGGTTTCCTTCTTATCGGTAAACGGAAGGGGCAGTTCCGCGAGGGCGGAATACACTTTCTGTAAATTGACGTATGTGTTGTAAACCTGTTCCCTGTACAAATGTTCGGCCTTGTTTTGATGGTTCGTCAGGCCCTGCTCAATTTGCGCGATTGCCGCGTCAAAATTGTCCCGGAAAAATTCCTGGGGGTCCGGCAGTTTCGGATCGATTTTTACGGCTTCGGCCATCAGCAGCAGCGCTTCCAGCGGCTGATTTGCCTCCCATGCTTTCATTGCCGCTTTATATTCATCTCCCGCGGCTGAAAACGCCCGACGCAGTCCGGCACAGCCGACAATTGATATAATCAGCAGTAAAAGTACCAATACTTTTCCGATGGAAAAATTTCTTTTTACATTCATTTACTGTATCCTCCTTACAAGATTTTTGATATCATACAAGTGCAACCTTAAATTAATCTTAAACATCCGGAGTTTTTTGAAAAAATGGCGAAATTTGGGGTTTTTCTGCGGAGGAGGTACATCAGCAACATCCTCATCTCCCTTATCTTGAGCTTTAGTTTGTTCATTTTCGGTGTTTACGTGTTCACGTCCGAACGGAAACGGAGCAGCAGATATATCGAAGAAGAGCTCCTGCCGACCCGGATCAATTCTTTTGTACTATCAATGCAGACACGTTTTTTTCCTGCAATTATCGCGGGGGAAACCGTCGCGAAAATTATTTCACCTGTTGACGAGGCCTTTACAACAGCGGAAATCGAAGAACTGCTGAAGAGAACCGCGTCCCACCCGATGTTTGAAAATGCCGTAGGGGTCGATTATTTCCGGGCTGCCGACTCGGTCCTCTTTACTCATACCGGCCCGGTACCGCGGACAACGGTCATCCCCCGGGGTGATGTATGGACTAAGCAGGTGCTCACAAAACCTAATTCTTCGATCTTCGACATTCTCTACCTGCCCGGCCCCGACTCCTGCTTCCTGTACCTCCGCTATCCGTTGTATGACGGCATGGGACGTTTTACCGGTTTTTTAGGGTTCCGCTATTCCTACGATGAAATTAGCCGCTTTATTCAGGAAACCCGGAGGGAGCAGCAGGAGGTAATGTTTGTAAACAGAAACGGACAGATTATATACGAGCCGGGGAGGGACAAACGGATGTTTGCCGGACGGGAAACACCATTTTTTTTAAGCCAGCACAATCCGCGGCAGTACCTCGGTCCGTTAAACAGGGTCATCGGCTTAGAGGAGGAATCGCATTTTCTGTATACCGGAGAGACGGCGTTCTATCTTACCTACAATCAGCTGCTGAATGCCTATTTTGTCGTGGAGGACAGTTACTACCCGGCGCGGAAAAACGGGACCGGCCGAAGCACCCTGATCGCCGTCGTCATCGGCATCGGTATTCTCCTTATCAACATCTATACTATTTTCTCATATCAGCAATTCATCATCAAGAAAAACAGGCATCTGGGCCGGCTCTTAGAGGAGAGGGGTCTCTTCCTCTCCCTCATGTCCCACAATGTGAACAACACCATTTCGGTCCTGTCAAACGATCTGCACTTTGCCCTGCAAGAGGGGAAACCCTTGAGCGTTCAGCGGAAAATGATCCTTCTTTCCTGGATCGATACGACAAAGCGCCTGATATCGAACATTATTTTTTACCTCCGCAATACCGACCGGGGAAAGTTTGTTATACATAACGGCCCCGTCAATATGGAGGAACTCCTGCAGACACTTTTAATCCGGAACCGGGAAAAAGGGGAACTGAAGGAACAGAATTTTGTTCTGGAAATTATGACGGAAGAAACAGAGGTGATGACGGACAGAAATCTGCTTTTAGAGGCGCTGGACAACCTTGTCGACAACGGAATTAAATATTCACCGATAGGAGGGACAATTTCCATCCTCCTCGACAGAGATACTTCGGGAGATGTAACCGTTACCGTTTCGGATACGGGGCCCGGTATCCCTGAAGAAGACCGGAAAACACTTTTCGAGGCCTTCACGCCGGGGAAGACCAAGCCTACCGGGGGAGAACAGTCCACCGGCATCGGACTGCATGTGGCCCGGAGCTTAGCGGTAAAGCTCGGAGGTACCCTTACCCTGGCCGAAAACGCGGCGGGTCCGGAAAACAGCGGCGCTGTTTTCCTCTTGACACTTCCGCCACAATAGATTAGAGTATTTAGAGCAAATGATTACAAAACGCACCTTTTTTATTATTTTAGTTTTCATTCTCATTGGAGGATTTGTGTGGGCCGATTTTCCGGCACTGCGGACCGGCGCGGACATCGATTACGCCCCCTTCTCCTACTGGAAAAACAACGGACCGGCGGGATTTGATATACAGTTTTTTTCCCTTCTGGCCGATCGGATGGGTCTCGAGACCGCGTATAAACTCGATACCTGGCACGAAATTCTGTCGGGCGCGCAGAGGGGTGAACTCGATATTATTTTAGGCGCCGTCTACAGCCAGGAGCGGGAAGAGTACCTCACCTTTACCGCGCCGTACAACTCAATGCAGCTTGCCTTAGTGGTCCCCGAGAAATCAACCTTGAAATACGCGGAGGATTTACGAAATAAGGAAATGGCAGTCCTAAAAAATGATGCAGTCCCGCGAATTTTTCTGGACAGCAGCAATATTCCCGTGTCCGCCGTCAGCTATCCCACGCTAACGGAAGCCTTGCGGCAGCTTAACAGCGGCAGACACGACTTCGCCATTATCCCCGAACCGTACATTGACCGCATAAAAAACAGAAAAGAGTTCAGCGGCCTGCGGGTAGCAAACGACAATCTCTCGACCCTCACCTACAGGATCGGTGTAACGGAGAAGTCCAGCCATCTTCTTCCCGAAATTAACACTCACATTAGAGAAATGCTCGAAAGCAGTGAATACAAAGAGCTGCGGGAAAGGTGGCTCTTCGGCGGGGAGAAAACCGGTACCGAGGGGCGAAACCTGTTCTCCCGGCCGGTCCTGCTGTTGAGCATTTTCGGCGTTCTCCTTTTCGCCGGGTTCTTTCTCTTTCACATAGCGCTGAGAAAAGATCAGACCATGAGCATATAACCGAGCCCCTTTACGGTTTTCAGGACCCGCGGGGTTTTCGGGTCCCGTTCAACGTACTTCCGTATCTCGTGAATGGTAACGGAAATGACGTTTTCATCCACAAACTCGGTGTTCCACACCTTTTCAATCATCTGTTCCTTGGAAACCACCTGGTTCCGGTTCTTATAGAGATAGAGGAGCAGATCCAGCACCTTTTTCCTGAGAAAATACTGCTGTGTTCCCTTCCGGAGGATTCCGTTCGCCGCGTCCAGCTCAACTTCGCCGATACTGTGCAGCTGCTGTAAGCGGCTCTCCTGCTCTTCCGGGTTTTTCAGGAACCGCTTGACGCGGAGCAGCAGCTCCGCCGGATGGTAGGGTTTCGTTACATAGTCGTCCACGCCGATCTCGAAGGCGGAGACCTTCTCCTTAATGTCGGTAAGGGAAGAAAGAATGACCACCGGGAACCGGTCGTTCATCCGTTTTACAACAGACAGCAGTTCCATCCCGTTTTTATCTCCCAGGTGGAGGTCGAGGAGGAGGAGATCGTATTTTTCGTCAAGGATGACACGCCGGGCCGAATCGAAATCCGGCGCCTTCAGGACGTAATATCCCGATTCGGTCAGCAGTTTTTCCAGCTGTTTCAGCTGCAGCGGATCATCCTCTACAACTGCAATGGTTTCATACATCAAGTTTTACCTTAGCCCCAGTATAACAGGGAAACCTAAAATTAATCTTAAATTAATGAGAAAAAGAGTTTTCTTCCGGTCTCGGCTGTTCAAGCGACACCTCTCCCGCGTAGAGCCGTTCCACCGCCTCTTGCCCCTGCCGGGAATACAGCAATTCTCCCTTAGGGCCGATTCCCCGGACGCGGGCAATAACTGTTTCAACTTCCGGCGGCCGTCCGATTCGAATCACCGCCGTTTTATTTCTAAACAGCAGGTGTTGATCTATTTTATTCAGCCAAAACGGGGCAGCCGCGGAAAATACCGCCTTCAATGAATAGAGAAGGGACACGAGAAAAGGGCCGATATCAACTTTTTTCCCGGAAATTTCCCGCACCGAAACCGCCTGTAACGCGAGACCGCCGGAAAACGAAAGCTGATTACAGTTGACCCCCATACCGAGGAGGTACCATTCCCCTTTTTTTCCGCAGAGAATGCCTGAAATTTTTTTATAGCATTCTCCGCGGGCGACCATCAGGTCGTTCGGCCATTTTACCGCCGCGGGAATACCGAACTCCTTCTCCAAAGCCTCCCGCAGCGCGAGTCCGGCAAGGAGGGGGAACAGTCCCGGCGGAAAACGTACGTCATCACTGTGGAGAATAAGGGTAAACAGACAGCTGTCGCCGACACCGGCCTCCCAGCTTCTCCCGGGAAGCCGGCCCCGGCCGGCCGTCTGATAATCCGCCCGTACTACGGTACCCGACCGAAGCCGTTCCGGAGGCAGCAGCCCCGGCAGCCCCTTTCCGGTAAGCAGCTGTTCACTGTCGGTCATAGTGGAACCGGTTGCTTCCACATGATAAACAGGGGCGCCGTGAAAAGGGTTTTGCACATCCGTCAACTCATAATCGCCCTTCATTTCGGCCGCCCGCGGATAATGCCTCCGCCGAGTACAATATCGCCGTCATAAAAGACCGCCGACTGCCCGGGGGTGACGGCGGCGGGTGAATCGAGCACAACTTCGGCGGCCGCCTTCTCCATTGCACCCGGGGCACTGACGGTACACGGCAGGTCCGGTGAGTTGTAGCGAATTTTTACCGTACAGTGCAGCGGCCGTTTTGGCGGATCGATAAACCAGTTGGTTTCGCCGGCGGTAAACCGGCGGACGGCAGACTCGTCCCCTCTGCCGACAACCACGGTGTTCGTTCCGGCATCCACCCGGACCACATACCACGGCCCGTTCGACAAGCCGAGCCCCTTCCGCTGACCGATGGTGTAGCGGATGTACCCCCGGTGGCGGCCGAGGACATTCCCCTGAGCGTCGACAATCTGTCCCGGTTCGCCGCATGCCGCCGCTGTACGCTCCAAAAAGGAAGGGGCCCGCAACCCGTACCTACAGATAAAATCGGGATAGGCGCCGGAAATAAAACAGATGTTCTGGCTCTCTTTTACCGATGCCGACGGAAGGCCGGCCTTACGGGCCATGGCAACCACCTCACTTTTCCTGTATTCACCTAAGGGAAACCGGAGATAGGGAAGAAGTCCGGAATCGATTTTATACAGCATATAGGATTGATCTTTGTCCGCGTCCACACCCCGGCGGAGGAACCGGCGGCCGTCCCGCTGAACAGTTCGTACATAATGTCCCGTTGCAAAATAGAGCCGGCCACTGTTCTCTTCTCCGCCGGCCGACAGTTCCATTTCCAGCTGCCGGTAAAACCAGCCGAAACGCACCCGTTCATTGCACCGGACACAGGGGTTCGGCGTCTCCCCCCGTAAATATGTTTCTACAAAATCGTCAACAACACACGAAGTAAAACGGTCGACCATATCGATCCGCCGGAAGGGGACCCCCAGCTTCCCGCAGACCGCCTCGGCCCGGCCCATGGTTTCCTCGTTGCAGCTTTGCGATTCCGGCCAGATAAAGTGGCTTACTCCGATCATGCTTCCGCCGTTACCGGGCCGGACCCACTCCTGTGCCAGCAGATACGCCGCCACACTCGAATCGACACCGCCGCTCATTGCAACGGCAAGGGTCTTATTTTTGTCGATACCGTTCTTGTTTTTCATCAGCGTGGGTCCGTTATTCCTCACAAAAATTCCCGGCACTGCCATCCCCCGGCCGGGTGGCTGTAAGCAGGACCTTCAAAATACCCCGTTCGGGGCAGGAGAATCAATACGGTAGGCGGTACCGGAAAGGGTTTATCCGGGTTACATAGTATTACAATGAACAGCTGCAAGGTACAGCGGGAGCCGCTTAGAAAAACAATTCTTGGAATTTTCTTTACCATCCTCGGAAAAATTCTTCTCCCCCTTCCGCTGAAGATAATCTACGGACTACGGATTCGCGGCCGGGAAAACTTGAAATCAGTACAAGGGACCGGGGTGATAACTGTTTCCAACCATTGCCTGTACATGGAGCCGGTTTTTGCCGGGCTGGCCCTCAAGCGCCGGAGGGTGTGGTACATCGTGGAAGAGCAAAATATCGTCAGACGGGACATCGGTTGGCTGAACAGTATTCTCGGCGCGATCGGTATCCCCGAAACGGAACCGGAGGCAATTGCCCTCCCGGTACGGCACATCCTCGAACGGGGAGAGGCTGTCCACTTTTTTCCCGAAGGAAAGCTGTTTTTTCGAAATCAGCGGATACAACCCTTTTATACCGGGGCTTTTATTCTGGCCCTGCGCAACAATGTGCCTGTCCTGCCGCTGACGGAGGTGCTGCTCGACCGGAAGGCCCGGAACCTGCTGCCGTTCCTGCCGCCGAAAGTTTCTTTTATAATCGGCAAACCCGTGTACCCGGAGCAGATTAAACGGCTTTGCGGACATTCGGAGATTCTTGCCGGGCGGTCCGTCGGGCATTCCGCCGTCTTCGCGGAGTATGTTCGGGACATAATGCAGCGTACGATAGAGAGGGAACGGGCGATATGAACAGGATGTACCGCCGCATCACGGGCGCCGCCGTGTTTTTTTCCGTGCTGTACCTGCTGCTTCCGGTTTCGGGGACCTCCGCGGAAGAACCGGCCGTCGCGGAATTCCGGGACCAAGTTTACCGTCAGCAGCTCGATGATGAACAGCTCTACCGCTTATATCTTTCGGCAGTAGACCGCCTGGGGGAAACCGCGGAGGAAACGGCCGGCCGCGTATTCAGTCTCGCCGAAGCTGCTTACTACATGGGGCGGGCCTATCACTCTTTCGACGACCCCGATACGGTAATCGCCCACTACAACGATACGGTCCGGGGAAAGTGGCACTCCCTTCGGGACTATTACAGCGCCCGGGAGAACGCCCTCGAAATGTATACTCGGGCACACCGGCTCGCGGAGCGGTATCTCCGGCTGTCCTTCGACAGCAGGGGCTGCCGGCTTTACGCGGAGGTCGCAGGTCAGATGGTCCTGCTGAATGACATCGGCTTCCTTATCAAAACTGGTCCCCAAATCCGGAAGTATATCGAGAAAGCCATCGAATTAGATCCGTCTAATACAAAGGCCCGGATCCTTTATGCCGGCGAGAAAATATACACCCCCCGGCTTTTCGGCGGGAATCCGAAGGAAGGGATAGAAATGCTCCTCGAAATCGACACTTCCTGTGAGCGCGACCGCGAGGACCGGTTTAACATTTACTCCGGCATCGGATACGCCTACGCCGCGTTAGGTGAACGGAACCAGGCCCGCCGGTGGTTCTTACGGGCCGGTGAAGTCTATCCCGGCAACGTGTTCGCGAAAGGGATGGCGGAGGTCATGGAATAACAGGCTAAACTACCGCTTCCCCAGCGCGCGGCTCGATGCTAATAGTTTCCGAAACTGGCCGGCCTTAAACTGGACCCCGTAATGGTCGCAGGGGCTGGAAACAACAAGCACTTTTTTCCGCAGGTCCGGCGGCGCGGTCTCCGCCATTCCCGCGATTTCTTTCGCCCGCGCCAGTTTTCCCTGCCGCAGTTCAATAAGGCGGCGTGTGTTTTCGGCGGTCCTTCCGTTTTCGGTATACACCACCGCAAGCCTGCATTTCAAAAGCCCCGCCCACTCGGCAAAGGTTTCCTCCTCCGCGAACAAAGCGTCAAACAGAATTACCTCCCGGATTTTCCAGGGATATTCACCTAAGTCGAGTATCTTCGCCATCACCCGATGGGCCCCGCTGTGCCCGGCAAGCACAATGGACCCGAGTCCGCTGCTCCCGCCGATACCGCTGCCGTTAATGTAAGCCAAAACCTCTTCCACCAGCCGCGTAAATCCGCCGGCCTCCTCCAGCTTCCCGCCGAAGTTATCGGGAGCGTTCAAGGCGGTTTCGGGCAGGACCAGCAGGGCGTTGACACCGCTTTCGGCAAACTGACGGTACAGCTCAAACTTCGCGGGGGCGGTGGCGATGGTTTCAAAATTACCGTGAAAGTAAAACACAAGGTCGATTTTTCTTTCCGGCTGAAAACCTTCCGGTACAAAGATGCCCACGGCGGAATTGGAATAATGCGGATGGTAGGGATAGAAAGTCCCCTGATAGCTGTAACCGTTTTTCCGTTCCGGATGAGGAAAGGGGGCGGAATTGAACTGGTCGTAATAAACGGTCCCCCACGGGTTTTCCTCGGAATAGATCTGTTTCGGCCCTTTCGACGGAGCTGACACGGTACAGCCGGAAAAACAGGCGGAAAGAACAATAGCGGTCAGAACAAACAGCGCGTAAGCAGGGTGCCTGAAGAACTTCTTTTTCATCAATTTATACCATAGCATATTTTGATATTTTTTTATATCTGTACTATACTCAATAAAAGTAAAAACATAAGGAGAAAAACGTGAAAAAAACAATACTATGCATACTTCTATCCCTCGTTTTCGCGGCAGGGGCGGTGTTCGGAGAAACCTTAGACAGAGCATGGATTATCGAACGGAACACCGGTTCCGTTTCCACGATGAAACAGCTGAAAAATCCCTCCGTCGAGCCCGGTGACGTGCTCCACATTCTGCTTTCCGCGGACAATCTGCGGGCAAAGTGGGGAGAAGGGTTTGTCCAATGGCAGTATCAATACGAGGCTGCAAACGAAAAAACGATTTGGTCTTCCGATTTCATCCCCTATAAGCAACAAGTTTCCGGAAACACTTGGGATTATCTCCAGGTTATGAACATCACCGTACCGGAAAATATGCCCGACGGGAAATACAAGCTGGGGTTTACCGTTCTCGATTACCACACAAAAACAGAGTACCGCGGATGGGTAGACTTTACCGTGGGGAAGAAAGCGGAAACAGCAGCAGCTTCCGCCCCGAAGACAGAGCCGTCCGTCGAAACAGAACCCGACGAACCCTCACGGGAGACGGAATACACCGTATGGATTGAGGACGTGGAATTGAAACTTACCGCCGTGGAGAAAAACTCCAACAGGCTTACGTTTCGGTTTACCGGTACAAACCACGGCAGCGAAGAGATCAACCTGCGGGTCTACTCCTACACCACTAGAATTATAGACGGAAACGGCACGGAATACACATTTAACGATACGGACGGCAGCGGGAAATTATCCACCGGTACCACCTTCGCGCCGGGGATACCCATGCAGGCGGATGTATATTTCCGGAAACCGGCAACGAACGCGGACTCGATTGCCCTGCTGTATATAGCATTTTATTACATCGACGACGTGCTGGAACTTCGCTCCATTCC
>CAYTSI010000078.1:0-14453 GCA_964440465.1 uncultured Spirochaetales bacterium | reverse complement strand
ACAGTGGATTAAGTTTATTGGAATAGAACATATTGAATTAGCTCCCGTATATTCTCTTTTTTCGTGAAATCCACCGGCTTATCGAAAGCGGCCAGCATCCCCTTTTCATCGGGGGTACGTTCCTCTTCAGATTTCCGCCGGATTTTCCATTTCATAAGCGTCATTAAAAGTTTATTGAATAAATTCAGCTTAGAGAAATCGAAACCGCCGCGGAAATAATAGAAGCGGACCTGTTCCTGTTCCATCGGGGTAAAATTGTTGTTCCTCACCTCCGTCATCACCTCTTCCCGGTATGGAGACGCTCCGGTGGCAAATACGATAATCGTTTTCCCCCGCAGGCAGTCCAGCTTGTCCTTTAAAAAATCAACTCCGCTGATCCCCGCCTCGTGCAGGCTCCCGCCGAAAATAACGGCATCATAGTTACGCAGTTTCACGGCATCCAATTTCCCGCGGGCTTTTTTCAGCGGGAAAAGGTCGGCATCAAGCTCTTCCGCGATCCACTCCGCGTATTTTTTCGTAAACCCTGTTTTGGACTTGTATATAACTGCCGTATTCATTGTAATTCTCCTTTTCGCACCTGAGTTCTTTTGCCTTCTCTTCGACAGCCCTTAAAAGACTGCTTCCGACACCCTTTCCCCGATGTCCGTTTCCAACGGCGAAATCGTGGATGTTGATGACCGGCCGGGCATGAAAGGTTGAAAATATTACAAAACCGCGGCCTGATGGCCGCGGTTTTCTAGATCGGCAGTGACGATGTTTAGATCCAATTTCAATGCTCCTCCATCAATAGATGAAACCTATTATAAAAAAACAAATCGTTTTGTCTATCCCGCGCTCTATCGGCTTTTCTCATTCCGTATGGCCGGATGCGGCTTGTTAAGGTGGCAGAGGCGGGCCGGGGAAGACAGGCTGCGGCGGTCTATCTCCATGAAAACACTTACCCGCCTCGGCCCCTCGCCCCCCCTAAGCGACTAACGTTCCTCCGCAAGCGGGAGGAAGAAACGCTGCTACGGTTTGGTTACAAGAATCGGCACCTGGAACGATGAAGATGCTGAAGCCGTGAACAGCCCGCCGGACTATAACGATTTGCAGTGGGAATAAGAAGCATTTTTCTGTTATCAAGGAACTGCAGCTGAAGCATTTTAAATAATGCCGAAGGGACGGGGTAAGCCATATAAAGCAACTTAAAGTGACTCCCCCTGCCGCAAAGGTCGTGCTTTCTGCATTAAACCGGCACCCGGGTTACGGACGGCGGGATTGTCCCGGGGCGCCGTCATTCTCGAGGACGAATTTTTCGGACCATTACCGGAATATATTATCGAAGAGTTCGAGAAATTAACCTGCAGTTGAATTATATTCTCTACTATGGATAAATTCGGACCCTTTTGCTGCGTGCTGCTGATCTTCCTATCCGTTCCCTCCTTTTCGCAGAGCAGGGCGGACTATTTCGACCTTACAGCCGATATCATCCCTCCGGCGGGGTATGACCCGGAGACGGAATATCCGCTGCTTATCATGCTTCCCTACACAACGGGAACTGCCGACGAATTCTACAAGCGGTATAAATCGGAAATCGATTCTAAGCAGTACATCGTTCTTTTGCCGAAAGGCCGCCCGCGGCGTACCGATTATCTGCCAAACTTTATGCAGTATGTCGACTGGTACGAAGAGCGGCTGCTAACCGAGATCGAGCGGGCCCGGCGGAGTTATTCCGTTGACGGGGAAGCGATTTTCCTTGCCGGCTATTCCTTAGGGGGTGATCTCTCCTGGGCGCTGACGATGAAGCAGCCGGAACTCTTCGCCGGGGCTGTAATGGCCGGCACCCGGTGCAGTTATCCCCCGGAGCGCTCCGATCTGGATATATTGGAACGAAAGGGCTACAAAGGGGCGTTTTTTATCGGCAACAGGGAGGACATCAACCGATACGACGGTATCAACGCGGCGCGCTGGACCCTCGAGAACGCCGGCATCGAAACGCAGTATACGGAAATCGACGGCGGCCACGCGGCGCCGCCGGTTGAATTGTTCGGCGAGGCCTTAAGCTGGATTGCCGACGGCGAAGCTGGTCCTGACAGCGCTGCAGTGAGCCCGGGTGCACCGCGAGCAGATATGCAGCGAGGAGAACGCGGGGACCGGGGGAATATAAACGCGGTCAGCTGCACCCTGCGGCTTGTCAATAATTCCGGCGTCGTTATCAATTCCATCGACTTGCAGCCGGACGGCCGCGCCGGGCTGATGCCCCTGATGGGCACCTACCGCGGGGACGCGCCTCTCCGGCATGGAGAGGAGATCAGTTTCGATCTTTCGTGCGGAGGTTCGGTCATTATTAAAGGCGAGAGCGGGTTCGTATCGGAAACACCGAAGGTCCGGGAAGACGTATTGATGATTCTGAAACCGAACGGTACGTTCACGGTGTATAGATAATCGTATCCCGTCCAGCTTTTTTTGCCCTGTACATCATTTCGTCGGCGGCATGAATCAAGTCTTCCGGAGATTTCATCGCGTCATTTAGTGACGCAACCCCGACACTGACGCTGTACCGAATGCTTACTTCTTTACTCCCTTTCCTTGTGACAGTCAGCGGTCCGTTCCGGATAAGGCCGGTAATACGCTCCGCCGCCGCCGCCTCTTCAATGGTGCTGTTTGGAACGATGACGGCAATTTCATCGCCTCCATAGCGGGCGGGGATATCGACATCACGGGTGCAGCAGAGGAGGTCTTTTCCGATTTTTTTTAAGATCATATCTCCGATATTATGTCCGTACTCGTCATTGATGGTTTTAAAATTATCAATATCAAACAAAATAACAGAAAACGGGAAGCCGTACCGTTTTGCCTTGGAAAACTCCTCGTGCATTCTTCTGTCGAAATATCTTCTGTTGTAAATCTGCATCAGAGAATCGGTAATATTCTCCTCTTCGAGGGTATGCAGTTTTTTTAATACCTTCAGGGTCTGCAGGGAGAGCAGCAGGATAATCAGGACAAATATCCCGCCTCCGAGGAAAACAGCCGGCACGATAAATTTCACATTCACCAGCTTCGCCCCCGATTCTTCCACATAGTACGCGATGTAACCGCCGATGAAAACGATAATCAGGGTAATGAGAACACCCCAGTATTTTTTTGTCGGCCCTTTCGGCAGGCGGCGGACAATACGGAATGCCGGATACAACGCTGCCGTCAGCGCCGCGGCCCCGAGAAGTACAAGGAAATGATAGTTCATAACGGCACCATCATATGGTATTGCGCCGACAGATGCAATATATGTATTATATACCTGAAGGAGTTAATTACCATGAGTGATACATATTTTACCGGAAACCGGGAATATTTTACCGGTATCGAAAAAATCAAATATGAGGGGAAGGATTCGGACAATCCCCTGGCATTTACGTATTACGATCCGGAGAAAATCATCGACGGGAAGGCCATGAAAGACCATCTCCGCTTTGCCGTTGCCTACTGGCATACGTTCTGCGGGGACGGAGGAGATCCCTTCGGCGGCAGAACAAAATTTTTCCCCTGGGACGTGAAAGACGACCCGATGGACCGGGCAAAAGACAAGCTGGACGCCGCGTTTGAGTTTTTTACCAAACTCGGCACGCCGTTTTACTGTTTCCACGACCGGGACCTGGCGCCTCCGGGAGGCTCGGTGGAACAGTCGGAGAAAAACCTGTGGGCAATGGTTGAAATGGCGAAAGAACGGCAGCGGGAAACCGGGGTAAAGCTCCTCTGGGGAACGTCGAATCTGTTTTCCCATCCCCGGTACATGAACGGCGCCGCTACGAATCCCGATTTTACCGCCCTTACCTATGCCGCGGCGCAGGTAAAAGCGGCAATCGACGCTACCGTTGAATTGGGCGGGGAAAATTACGTTTTCTGGGGCGGCCGTGAGGGCTATATGAGCCTCTGGAACACCGACATGAAACGGGAAATCGAACATATGGCCATGTTTCTCGAGAAAGCGAAAGACTACGGCCGGAAAAACGGGTTTTCCGGGTCCTTTCTAATCGAGCCGAAACCGATGGAGCCGACGAAGCACCAGTACGATTTTGACGTGGCCGCAATTATCGGGTTTTTACGGCATTTCGGTCTGGACAAGGACTTTAAACTGAATATCGAAGCAAATCATGCCACCCTCGCCGGCCACAGTTTTCGGCACGAGCTGCAGACCGCCGCGGATGCCGGGCTTTTGGGAAGTATCGACGCGAACCGGGGGGACCCGCAGAACGGATGGGACACCGACCAGTTTCCCTCGGATGTCTACGATACTGTCGGCGCCATGATGGTGGTCCTCGGCATGGGCGGTTTTACCACCGGCGGGCTCAATTTTGACGCGAAAACCAGGAGGAATTCCACCGACTTGGAAGACATTTTCATCGCCCACATCGGCGGGATGGATGCCTTTGCTGTAGGACTCGAAGCGGCGGCCGCAATCAGGTCGAAGTCGAACCTGCCGGAGATGCTTCAGAAGCGGTATGCCTCCTTCGATTCGGGGAAGGGCGCGGAGTTCGAGAAGGGGGCCCTCAGTCTGGAGCAGCTCCGTGATCTCGCGGTACAGACGGGCGAGCCCGCGCAAATTAGCGGTAAACAGGAACTGTTTGAAAACGAGGTGAACAGGATTGTCTTTTCTCTGTAATTACCGGTCAGTCAGTTCGGCACGGAACAGGACGGCATTGTCCGCCGGTCGAAGGGCTTCATATAGCCGCGTGCCGGGCTTCCCAGGCGGCGAGACCGCGGAAAGGCGGCATTCCTGTCCGAACAGTCCTTCACCTAAATAGTGAATTTCGAGAGCGCGGGGCTTCACGGCAAGACTGCCGCGGAGCCTGCTCTCGTTGTCTACAATCCATTCAATATATTTCACGTTATTTACATGGTTGTTCAGGTCGATATCGCTGTGGAGGATGGTCTTGTCCGTTTTTTCCGCCGGGCCGGAAATGGGAGGGAACTTGCCGAAGCGGCGGTCGACGGCGGGCCGACTGTTGAGGGCAGCCAGAAGCTCCGGAAACGTATCGGCTTTGCGGGGGCGTTTCGAACCGCTGTCGAGCATTATCCAGCCGGAGGCGGCCCGGGCGCATATTCTCCCGGCACTGTTTTTCAGTTCGAAATCGCGGAGGGCTAAGAGCCGGTCGAAGCCCTTCGGCCAGGTTTCGACGGTAACCCGGTCCGTCCATTTCGGATATTCTTCAATTTCAATGTAAAAGCGGGACAGGACCCACAGCAAATTATTGCTGCCTAAATCGTTAAATCCCACCCGCAGGTGTTCGGCGTGTTCCCAGGCGGCTTCCTGAAAATAATTGCAGATTGCCGTAAGCCTCGCTGCCTGATTATAGTCCGCGTCGTGGGCGTGTACGGTAAATTCCCGTTTCCAGACAGGAGGAGTTGTGCTGTTTGTTTCTGTATCTGTCATGTTGAAGGATACACCTAAGCATGTTTACTAGGGATGGTCAATAGAGGCTTGATACATCTGCCGGATGTTTTCAGGCGGCGCTTCCGGAGCAATAGAACAGGCGCTTGAGAGGATGTATCCTCCGTACCTGCCGGCCGCGGCAATACATTCTACCGATTTCCGGTATACCTCCGCCGGCGTCCCGTTTCGAATAACGTTGACCGGATCGATATTGCCTTTCAGGAAGAGCTCCGCGGCGAAACGTTTTTTTACTTCGGCAATGTCGGTATTCCCGAGCGGCGGCGGGTCCATGGTATCCACGCCGTCGTATCCGGCTTCCACCATGAGATCGATCCGGTCGCCGATAGAGCCGCAGGTATGGACGTACGCCGGCAGCCCGGCGCGGGCGTGGACCTGTTCGACAACATACCTTTCATAGGGCAGGACGAAGCGGCGGTAGTGTTCCGTCGATATAAACCCTCCCCCCGCGAAGGCCGATGATACCAAAATTGCATCGGCACCGGCGCCTGCATGCAGGACGGCAAGTTCCGCGGTGCCGTATGACAGCCTCTCAAGCATCTGTTCGACCTTTTCAGCTCCGGTTAGCAGGGCCGTCAGCGCCTCGCTGTAGCCGAAAAGCTCCATCAGCTGGGTGAACGGGGAAAACACTTCCGCCGAAATGTGGTACTCCTCACCGGCTTCCCGGACAACATGTTCCAATGTGCGGGTAACGTAGTCCGGAAAAAAACCGCGTCCCGGGGGACGGAGGCCGCCGAAGTCGTAGAAAAACGGGTATTTTATCCCGGTAATGTTGTGGGGTTCGATGTAGTAGAGGCTCCCGGGATCGACTTCTTTAAAGGCAGGGACCGAGCGGCCGGAAATGTGGTGGGCGTTGTCGTTGTCCGGGCACCTGGTATAAGACCCGTCATCCCAGTAGATGTATGTTTCCCCTTCCTTCCGTTCAGTCCGTACTATGTGGTCCTTCCAGTCCGGCGGCCGTCCGGGAAGGTTTATTAGAATACCGTCCATGGCATACCGCTTTGCCAGGGTAATGAGGGCATTGCCGAAAACTTCAGGCGAATGCCAAATATCAACCGGGGTAAAATCAGTATGGACCATGTAGTGGCCTAAGGACAGCTGACAGAAAAACGGCACTCTGTCGGCCTGTTTGTGGTCCATTGCCCGGCGGACCCGTTCTTTTCCATTCACGGCGTTCCTCCTCTTTCTGTATAGTAGTGCAATGCAAGCATTTCGTTAAGCGCCGGTCCTGTCGTGTCCGGCCGCCTTCTCCCGCGTCATCTGCGGCAGGACGGGGTGCCGGATAAGGCCCTTGCAGGGTAAAAACGGTGGTAATTTGCCGAAACCGGTTAAAATCATGAAAAAAAATAAAAAAAAATAAAAAAAATCGCGAAATTTGAAATCAGCAATCGAGTTTTACCCTTCTATCTATTATAGAGGGGGATGTGCATGAATAAAAGAGCGATGTTTTGTACTGTAATTATCGTTGTTACCGGGACCGTCCGCGCTAATGCTCAGGCCGAGGATTTTCTTCTAGCAGCGGCGGAAACCGCGTTTGAAACCTTTTCGGTTTACGCGGACCGTGCCGATTTGGAACAGGAGCGCCGGCATTGGCTCGCGAGGGCGAGGTTCGGTATCGATGCTGTTTCCGCGGAGTGGGAGCGGCAGGTCTCCCTGCTGACGGAGAAAGGGTTCGATCCCGGCGAGGAGCTGCTGTCACTTACAAACAAACTGGACAACCGTTTGGAACAGCGCTTTCAACGCTGGCTGTTTGACAGTTTTTTCCGCGGTCTGAAGGGCCCGGAACCGGAACGCCTGTTGTCCGCGGTCGAATCGGCGAACGCGGGGTACCTGTATCAGATAGAGGAGAACGCGTATCTGTACGATGAAGCGGGGGACCCGTTGACATTAAAGACGGAAGGCGCTGAGGAGGACAGAACTAAGTGGGCCGACGAAACCGGTGCCGAAGCGCAAAGGATGATGGCCGATTGGGAGCGGAATGCGCACCTTGCAGCCGTTGAACTTCTCGATTACAGCGGAGAAGTGCCGGCGGAGGAACTCGCTTCCTATACGTGCACATATGAAGAATACAGGAACAGCCGCCGCGGGGAGCTCGAAATGCTGCTGGCCGCGGAGGAAAGCCGCTTTTTGTCCGGGAGGATGCATGACAGCTATTCTCTGCGGAAAAAAGAGGAAAACCGGCGGGCCGAAGAAATTACCGAGGGTCTTCTCGCGTCGATGCGGAATGAAACTGAAAAGGGCCTTGAGGAAATAAAAAGAGGGCTTGAGAAACGTATCATGGACCTGCCGGAAGAGGGGCTGTCCATAGATGCCGAAGAATGGAGGGAATCCTTCAAGTACGAATTTGACCGGGGAATGGATATGTGGCACAAGGCGGAGGAACTCCTCCTCCGGGAAAGAATGGAGTGGGAGCGGCGTGTTACCGGAAGCTTTACCGAAGCGGAAACCGCCTGGGACCGTTCCTACGAGGCGCTTGTGCGGGAGCGGGATTCCTGGGAATCTGAGCTTGCCGTGCTTCTTGAGAAGGGCAGAGAGGAGTGGGTCCGGAAGGAATCCGATTTATTTGCGGCCATTGAGGCGGTCCGTCTGGAAACGGCGGGACGGATAAGGGAAAACTCGGCGGCTATGCAGCTTCAAATCGGAAACCTTGTTGAAATGTATACGCAGTCAAAGGAAACGATGCGGGCGGCAGAGGTATCGGGGAACTACTGGATGGCAAAGACTGCTTCGTTTGCAGGACACTCCGCCGCGCTATTCGGTTCTCCCGAGTTCGAGGCGCGTCTAGACGCACTGCCGGAAAGTGAAAGAGAGCAGGAGGCCGTTCGGGAACTCATCTTCTGGTCCGATGTTTATACAACATACAAAGGCTATGCTCAAACCGCGGAGCGCGGCCTGGCGGAGACATTTGCCGTGACCCTCCGGGACGACGCGGACGCCCCCGCGGGACCGGATATGTATCGGCAGCAGGTATTCGAGGAAACCTGGCAGCACTGCGCGCTGGATGAATACCAGCTCGAACTTCTCCGTCTTCAATCACTGAAAGAATACTGGCGGGAACAGACCGACATAGCGGAAGAGGTATGCCGCTATGCCGGTGATACGAGTTCAAACCGCATGACTGAGGCCGAAACAGACAATGCCTATGAAGCCGCCCTTGGGGAATTCCGCGGTGCTGAAGCAAGGTACCTTCAGCACATCGAGGAATTGGAATTTGCCGGTACCAAGCTTTCCGAAGGGAGGGACGGTCTGGCGCTGCTGCAGGAGGAACTGCAGGAGATGGAAAGCAGTCTGCGGACTGTCAGGGAGGAATACAGCCGGGCCCTCGATTTGTATATTACCGATAATACTTCATTTTTTCAGAAGAAAATCGGCGGGGATTTTCGCAGACTGCTGGATTACAGCGGGATGAACGGGGCAGGGGAACACAACGATATAACGAAAGTCCGGGGGGAGCTGCGTACCGCCGCGGATTTTTTCGGGTATGAAAAAGCAATTGAAAAGAGTGCCGCTGAACTGACGGCCCTCATTCAAGGCGATACGGGAGTTTACGGCGGGAAGGACATTGGCCGCGTCGAGGAAGAGGCGGAACGCGCTGCCGCGTGGACTTTTGCCGAAAATCCGGAGGAATTTTCCGCGTCTCTTACCGGTTGTTTCGGTTTGGAGGAGGATGATGAGTATTACCGGCAGTTTCGGACCTTCCATGACGGGTATACGGAGGCGGTCCTAAGAGGGGACCATAACGCGGCCTGGTATTACCGTATGCTTGTCCGGACAATCGCGAAGGATTTTATCAACAGACAAGAGCGGGAGTACAAGGTCCGGGTCGAGGCGGCCGAATTCCTTATTGCTCCGTCCATGGAGACCTGGGCGGGGGCGTTTCTGCCGGCGGACAGTCTGCCTGACGGCGGCGGCGCGGATACACTCGCGGGATGGTATTCAGCGTTACGGAGGGATGCTGCTGATGCCGCCGTCGACTATTACCGCGCTGCCGCCGAGACGGAACTGGAAGCGCTTCGGCTCTTGGGCAATGCCCTTGAAGCCGCCGGCGCCGGAAGGGCCGCGGGGCTGCCGGGGGACGTGATTGATTCATTCCGCGCGGAAGCGGAGAAGGGTAAGCCGGCATACGAGCTGGCCCTTTCCGCGGTTATCGGCGATGGAAAGGACCTTCACTCCCCCGGGCTCGGCCCCGATAGTGTGGCCGAATCCATTGCTGCTTCTACCGCCTTTCTCGAATCTCTGTCGGACCCCGGCTTTGAAGCGGCTGAAGGCGGGGAGCAGCGCTGCTTTACCGGTATTTTTGTAACCGAAGAAGGCCTGAACACTACCGCGCTGCTGCTCTCCGACGCACTGCATACACGGCTGCTGCGGGAAAGCCGGTATGAGACGGCTAAGCAATATTCTAAGACCGCCGGGCACCTGTATGGAAAAAACAATACGGAAGCATATGGTGAAATACGTTTGCTTTTCGAGGAGGCGAATTGTATTGACGCGGAAGCGGAGGGCGATGACGATTTTACTTTCAATCCGCCGGACGTTGTGGTAGGAGAATTGGAGTCGGCGGGGATGTCTTCCCGGGATATCGGGGAATGGCTGCGGCAGTTTTCGGAGGACCTGTCGCGGGCCGCCGGGGAAATGCCGGAGTATGTCCGTGCCGATCTCCGGGAGTATGCCGAAAGTCTGGTGAGATATTTTCTTCTGGAAACGGTCCGCGCCGGCGGAGAGGCGGATGTTGCCGCCTGGCCCGAATCGTGGACCGATGCATATTCGGAGATGCTGCGTAAAAAAAAGAACTACCGCTCCTATTTGGGCGGGCCTTTTTTAACAGGGGAAGGACCCGCCGTATGGGAGAAGGACGGCGGTTATCTCGATACCGCCGCGGAAGGGAGCGGTGAGTACACAAACGGCCTCTTCTACAGCCCGGGCGACGGGCAGACGGGAGGAGACTGGTATGAAAATATGTATCTGGAGGTCTGCAACAGCTCCGTCAACGCGGGTAACGCGGCTGCGGAAAGCCTGCGGGCGGCCTGCCGGACCGATGCCGGACCCGTTTCCTTCGGGAATATCGATGATGTTATACAGTATTTCACCGGAGAAGACCCCCTGGGTCCGTTCCGGCCGGGGGTGCTGACGGAAGAGAAGTATAGAACGGCCGCGGCATCATATGAACGGGTCCGGGGAGAAATCGAGTATCTAAAAACACAGATCGCGGACCGCGGCGCGTCTCTCGAATTGTATTACCGGGACAGAAATGGAATGCTTACTTCCGTCGTTAAGCCCCTCGAGGAGAGGGTCGGAGAACTGGAGCAGGCGTACAGGGCACTGCAGGGGGAGTGGGCCCGTAGGGCTGAACAATTCGAACACAGCAGTGGTGCCTACCAAAATACATATACGGAACTCCGGGAGGCGGAGGAAGACCTCGATAAGGCGGCTTTTGAGCTGGAAAAAATTGAAGCTGTCAGGGATTTCGCGGCATCCGGGTATCTCCGATATGAAAGCGGGGAGAAGCCGCCGGCATCGGAGGCACCGGACAACTTCGAGGTAGACCCCCGGGGACGGTACGAATACGCGGAGATACAATACGCAAATGTAACGGCCGCCTTCGATGCCGTGGCGGACCTGTATCAGGACCGCGCTCCGGGGGACTTCATTGAAGGGGACGAAAGCGCGCGGTACCGGGAGGCCTTTGAGGAGTACCGGGAGCACTATCACAATACCCTCGCCCTGCGCCAGCTGGAGGGTCTCCTGCAGGAGGCAAAGGCCGAACAGGAGCGCAGGGTGGCGTCGGCAAGAAAGCGGACTGCCGATGAGATGGAAAAAATACTCGCGGATACGGGAGGAATGGCCGGGACCGGACTTACAGACCGGTATATGGACGATCCCGCTCTTGTCGGATGGTTCGACCGGGTTGGAAATCTGGTGCAGTCTGAAGGAGATGCCTTTTTTAGCAGATGGGGCCGGGCCTACTGGCACATTACATTTTCAGGTGCCGAAGAAGATGCTGTAGAGGAATTTCTCTCTTCTTCCTTTGGTGAGCAGTGGACGTTCCTGCGGCAGGAGGGTATCGACATGTCCGGCTATGCCCGGGCTTTAGCGGCGGAGGCCTACGCGGGCATGGGCGGGACGGAACGGGAGGATTTTTCCGACTACCTCGGCTTATCGGGACTGGCCGGGGACGGCACTGCGGAAGTTAACGGGACTTTTCCGGGCCTTTCCGCCGGGTTTACCGATTTTTTGACGGAGAAAATGGCCTTAGACCTCAATTCGGCGGTTGCCGAGAAATGCGCGGCGGTAAAGGAAAACAGCGTTGTCCGGGAACAGGAACTGCTAATAGCTGCCGGCGCGTCCTACGCGCTTGGTGTCCTCTTTTCCTGGTTTCCGCCGGTTTGTGTCCCCGCCTTTGCGTCGGCGGCGAGTCTGGGGATAGCGGCGGCCGTGATGCACGACCGGGCCGGCCGGTACGGAGCGGTGGCCGAGGAGACGGCACGGCGGGCGGAAAATATCGGCAGCAGGGTCCGTCTGGACACACTGCCGATGCGGGAGGCCTTTTCCGGGTATCGGGAAGAAAAGATATCGATGCTTGAGGAAACGGAAAAACTGAAGAAGCTCACGGCTGAGCCGCCCGAAGGGGAGCAGCTGGAAGCCGGCCGGTTTATCGACGGGATTCTTACCGCGGCTGAAATTATGAACGCGGACATTGGGGCACTGCTTCCCGGCGGCGGCAGCGGCACAGATGCCCTGAGAAGCGGTCTTACAACGCTTGTAACCGGCGCCGGCTATCTTGACGCGGTGCCGGGGGGACAGCGGGGAAATACCGGCGATATGATGCATGCCCTTGCGGCAGCGGCGGATGGAGCACGGAACGACGCCGCGGAAGCATTTTCATACTCGGCGGCGGAATTGGAAGCGGCCCGGCAGGCCGCGGCTGCCGCGTACCGGCGGGAGCTCGCGGAAGTCCTTGGGAAGGAAACGGAAGCGGACATCGGGATGCTCGCGGCAGCCGCCGAAGATGCCTTTAACGGCCCCCGTTTTAATGCCGCGCGACATTACAGCCGGACCCTGGCCCTTTCGGCCGGTTTAATGGACAAAATTGTCTATCCTTCCGGCGCCCCGTTGGAGAAGGAACTGATCGCGGAGCAGGGGCGTGACATTTACAAAATGTTCAACCGCAGAATGGAAAACTATTTCAAGGCGGAAGAGTACGGATGGCAGCAGCGTGTGTTTGAACTTCGGCGGCGGATGGAGAGCTGGGAGGAAACGGTCTCCGCTCTGTTTAGGCGGGGGGCCGCGGAATGGAGTGCCGGTATTGGAAAAATGGAGTCCGAACGCGGCCGCTGGCTTTCCCGCTACGTTTCCGGGTACCGGGAACGGCGGGACATGTGGGAAATGAAATACGCCGCGCTGTTAGCGGAAAAAAACAGATGGGTCCGCGGGGCCGCGGAAAGCGCCGCCCGGCAGGCGGGAACGGCGGTGTTAAAAAAATTGACCGTCGACGCGGAAACGGGGGTCCGGGGCATTGAGGGCGTGATAATACCGGACTTGCCCCTTCGGGAACGGGACCCCGCCGAAATTGCGGAGGAGGTGCTGCGGGGCGGAAGCTTCGGCAGCCTTCTCGAGCGGACGGCACGGTATAATCGGAGCATCGCCGGCATCAACACCCGGCTCTATTCATCCCCCGGCGGCGGCAGCCGCCTGAGCGGCCGGATGATACCCGCCCTTCACGATTATGCCCGGGAAGACAGAAACACGATCGAATCGCACATTGCCCTTATCACGGCCGATCAGGCCCGGCGGAAAATCGCGGAGGTCCTCGCGGGGCTGCGGGAGTCTGTTGCTTCGGCAAACGACAGGCAGGACACTATGTTCGACCGGATGCTGTTTGGAGAAAATTTCAGCCGGCAGGGGGATGAATACAGCCGGGAGGCGATGGTTGACGATACGGTGGTCACCGGCAGACAGTATGAAAAGCAGACGGTCGCGGCGTTCAATGAGTACGAGTTCCCGCGGGTGGTCCTGGGTATCGATCTTTCGAAGGAGACACTTTCAGTTTTGAGCCCGGCGGGAGTGGAAGCGCAAATCGACCGGGCAATAGGGAAAATCGAAGCGGTATGGCAGCAGGTATTCGGTTCCGCTCCTTCGGAAGCTTCTCCGGGGGAATTCGGTGAACATGTGGGGGAAGCGGCGGAATGTGTGGAAGCTGAGAAGATAGATGAAACTGCTTCCGACATGTCGGTCAATATTAAAAACGGCGGCAGCGGAGAAACAGGCAGGATAACATCTGCCCTTATTATATATAATCTGATACAGGGCAGGGGCTGGAGTGAATTCAACAAACCGGCATACGATAAGCGCCTGTGGGACGACGACGGTGATCTGCTGAAAGCGCCGACGATCAGGGGGTTGGCTGATATCGGGACTGCCGTTTTGGTCAATGCCTTCGCGCCGGGAGTAGGCTTTCTGCTCAACACGGTGGATGACGCGCTGTTTACCCTGGCGGATGCCGCCGGAGGGCGCCTCTCCGGCGGGCAAGCGGTGCTGCAGCTGGGAAAGAAGCTGGCTTCTTCCGCCGTAACCGCGGGAATCAGCGCGGGGTTTGATGCTATCGGGAATGCTGTCGGAAACAGTGTCGTCGGCAGGGCGTTTCTCGCGGGTTCAGAGTCTTTTGCCAAAGGCGGTGCCGGCGGTTTCATCAATTCGGTCGAAATCGGTCCGGAAGGGGGGCTTGTTTTCAACAATGACCGTTTAAGCGGCGGATTCGAAGGAAAGGCCCTGGCGGCGGGCTACGCTTCCGCGGCGGTATCGGGTGCGGTAACAGCCGCGTTGTCCGGCAGTTTTGAGGGACTGGAAGGGACAGGCATAGACGGACGGATTGAAGCGGTCTCCGCCCTCGGAGGGAGCGCGGCGGCCTTGGGTGTCGAGTACGGGATTGCCGGTACGGCGGCCGTTAATCTGCTGAATACCGCCGACATTGCCGCGGCGGCGGGTATTCTGAATCGTGATTCCCGCGGCCCGGACGCGCGGGGAGTAA
>CAYTSI010000077.1:0-14629 GCA_964440465.1 uncultured Spirochaetales bacterium | reverse complement strand
ATGAACGGATACGAACGCATCCATGCCGCACTGAAAGGCGGGCCTTCCGACGGAATACCGATAACGCTGCACAATTTTTTACTGGCCGCCGAGGAAGCCGGATATACTCAGGGCGAGTACCGGGAGGACCCGGACAAAATTGCCGATACCTTTATCCGGGCAGTTGAAAAATACCGCTACGACGGTATTTTAGTTGATATGGACACGGTTACCCTTGCCGGATCGGTGGGCGTGCCGGTTGATTTTCCCGAAAAGGAGTGCGCCCGTTCCCACGACGGCAGTCTGGATAATCTCGAGGATGTACGGAAACTGCCCGCGCCCGACGTCCTGCGGTACAAATACATCAATATTTGGCTCGAGGCCGTGAGGAAATTGGCGGACCATTTCAAGGGTGAGATTTCCGTCCGCGGCAACTGCGATCAGGCGCCTTTCTCCCTGGCCTCGATGATGCGGGGAGCGCAGAACTGGATGATGGACATGCTCGACGAGGAGCGGCAGCATTACGTTACCGAACTCTTGGATTACTGTTTCGAGGCGGCGAAGCAGTTCCTTACGGCCATGTCGGAAACCGGCGCGGACATTCTGTCAAACGGCGACAGCGTTGCAGGGCCCGCAATGATTTCGCCGGACATGTATGAGCGTTACGGCTTTCCGTATGAGAAAAAAATTATCGATGCTGTTCATGAATTAGGATTTCCATACATTTTGCATATCTGCGGAAATACCGGCGCGATCCTGCGTTTTTTTCCGAAAACAGGCACCGACGCGATGGAGCTTGACTACCTGACGGACATCGACGAAGTGTATAATACGCTGCACAATTCGGTAACGCTGTTCGGCAATATCGATCCGTCCGGCGTACTGACGTACGGAACACCCGAAGATGTTCGGAAGGCGGTCTTGAAACTCCTCGATAAATACGGGAACTGCGGCAGGTTCGTGTTGAATTCCGGCTGCGCGATACCGGCAACCGCGCCCTCTGAAAATATTACGGCAATGATACAAACCGCCCGGGAATACAAATAACAGGCACAGCATAAAAAAGGAGAGGACAATGAAAGTAGGAATAGACAGCTATTGCTTCCACCGCTTGTTCGGCGAAGTATATGAAGGACAGCAGGAGCCGCGAAAAAAAATCGGCTATGAAGATTTTCTGCGCTACGCCGCGAAACTGAAAGTAGACGGTGTTTCCATGGAAACCTGTTTTTTTGAAAGTACCGAGGAAACATATCTGCGGGGTTTGAAGTCGATTATAGACGACGCCGGTTTTGAAACGGTCGTCGCGTGGGGGCACCCCGACGGACTGGAAGGGGGGAAAAATCCTGGACAGCTGGAAGACCTGAAGAAATATTTTCATGTTTGCGAAACCCTTGGCGCGAAAGTAATGCGCGTTGTCGGTTCAAGCCTGGCGTTTCGGAATGATCCCCACGGCCCGCAGATTAAGGCCCTTGTCGATCTTTTCCGGGAACCGGCAAAGATGGCCGAAGACAGGGGAATAAAGCTGGCCATGGAAAATCACTTCGATTTTGAAATGGACGAGATCGGGGAGATTGTGGAAGCTGTCGGATCGGATGCTTTCGGCATAACATTTGACACGGGAAACGCGCTCAGGATCGGCGATAACCCGAAAGATTTCGCGGAAAAACTCGGGAAGTACATTTTCGCGACACATACAAAAGATGTTATGCCGATCTACGGGGGCAATCCGAAGGATTGGTATTTCTTTGCCTGTGTTCCCGTGGGGAAGGGCTGCATCAATATGCCCGAGGTGGTTACAACCCTGCAGCAACAGAATTATGAGGGAATGTTTGCGATTGAAATTGATTATCCCCATCCGGATTTTACCGACGAATACGCGGCGGTAAAAGAGAGTGTAAAATATTTAAGAAAATTAACGTAGGAGAGGCGCGATGTCCGGTTTTAAGAAAATTGATTATTCCAAAAGGAAAAGCCCATCCGTCGGGATTGGGGTCCTCGGGTACGGATTTATGGGGAGTGTTCATTCTAACGCTTACGTGAAAATCCCGTATTCATTTGCGGACCCCGCGGCGCGGCCGGTTTTGCGCGCCATGGCGGGACGGAATGAAACGGCGGCCCATGACGCGGCTTCCCGCTTCGGGTATGAAGGGTATTACACCGACTGGAACGGGCTTATTTCCGACGAACAGGTCGACATTGTAGACAACTGCACCCCCGATAATATGCACGCGGGGCCGTGTATAGCAGCCGCGGAAGCGGGGAAGCATGTTATCTGTGAAAAACCATTGGCAATGACCGTTGAAGATGCAAAAGCCATGCGGGACGCGGCAAACCATGCCCGGGTACAACACATGCTGTGTCATAATTATCGGTTTCTGCCGGCCGTACGGCTTGCCTACGATCTTATTCAGGAAGGGGCCCTGGGCGTCATATACCAGTTTCGGGCACAGTACCTGCAGGAAGTGGGGCACGACCCCGGGGAAGCCGTTGAAAATGTTTGGTATGCGGCGGGTACGAAGTCGGGCGTTATGCTGGGGATCGGCTGCCATATTATCGATATGGCCCGGTTCCTCGTGGGAGATATAGTTTCCGTTCAGGGGCTTGAAAAAACATACACCACAAAACGGACATATAAGGACGGTACCGAGGAAACCGTAACTGCCGATGAAGCGAATTTTGCAGTCGTTGAGTTTGCAAACGGCGCGGCGGGGACACTGGAATCCTCAGGAATCAGCACCGGAAGAAAAAATCAGCATACCTGGGAAATAAACGGGTCTACGGGCAGCATCGCCTTCGATCTGGAGGACCCAAACCATCTCCATGTCTGTTTGGATGCTGTTCCCTCGAGGCTCAAAGGTTTTACCGAAATATCGGTAACCGGCGGCACGTACCGAAACAGCGTCCTCTATCTGCCTCCCGGCCACAATGCCGGCTGGGAATACGGGCATGTACACGCACTGAACCATTTTATCGACTGTGTCGTAAACAATAAAAGTGTAGCTCCCTTAGGAGCAACTTTTGAAGACGGGTACAGGGCCCAGGTTGTGATGGACGCGGTCGGAAAATCCGGCAGAGAGGGGAGAAAAATAGAGCTGGTATACGAATAAAACCCGGAATATATTTGCCAAAAACCGGTTCCTGGGGTATCCTTACTAGTGGGAACGGATATTATTTATGAAAATACTAACATTGAAAGAACGTCCCTTTTCCCTTACGAATTCCGGGGAGTTGGAACTTTTCTTTTTTGGTGTGGGCAGCGCATTTACCAAGCGTAACTATCAGACAAATCTGTTACTTGTCAAAGGGGATGATCATCTCCTGATAGACTGCGGGACAAAATGTCCCCAGGCGTTTTTCGAGCTTGGTATGCCGATAACGGACGTACGGAACCTTCTCATAACCCACAGTCATGCCGACCATATCGGCGGTTTGGAGGAAGTTATCCTCCTCGGCCGGTATGCAACGAAACGGAAACCGACGGTCGTTATTAACGAAACATATCAGCATATATTGTGGGACATGTCGCTTAGGGGCGGCGCGGCCTACAACGAGGAAGACGCGGGCGACATCCTCGGGTTTCACGACTTTTTCGACGTCATCCATCCCCTCTGGCTTCCGAATTATCCCCGGGAAACATTTTACGCCGATATCAATTCGATAAATATAAAAATGATGCGGACAAAACACATCCCAGACTCCTCCTGGGACTGGCAGAGTTCCTTCTGGAGCTGCGGTATTATCATTGACGACCGGATTATGTTTACCAGCGACACCCGCTACGATCCGAAACTGGTGCTTTCCTTTGACGAAATGTTTCATTTAGAGGCGATATTTCACGACTGTCAGTTTTTTACCGGCGGGGTGCACGCGTCCATAGAGGAGCTGAAGCAGCTTCCGCCGGATGTCAAGAAAAAGATGTACCTGACGCACTACGGCGATAACTGGGAAGATTTTACCGGGAAAGTGGAGGAATACGGCTTTGCCGGTCTTGCCCGGCAGCATGCGCATTATCTGTTCGGATAATACCTCTGGATTCTTTTTAAAAAAAGAGGTATATTATAGACCTGCTTGAACGCACACCATGTACGAATAAGCAATAAACATCTAGGGAGTATCATGTAACGTGACATTTAATCAATTTTCTCTTGATCCCGGTATATCGAAGGGGATCGAAAACGCGGGGTTTACAACGCCTACGCCGATTCAGGAAAAGGCAATACCCGCGGTCCTTCAGGGCCGGGACATCTTAGGCCTTGCCCAAACAGGCACCGGAAAAACGGCGGCCTTTATTTTACCAATTTTACAGAACCTTATGAAAAATCGACGGAAAGGGGTCCGTGCCCTTATCCTCGCTCCGACAAGGGAGCTTGCCGAACAAATATTTCAGGACAGTGTCGATTTAGGGAAACATACCGGGATCCGGAGTGTTTCCATGTACGGAGGCGTCGGCAAAAAACCGCAGCTGGACGCGTTGAGGCGGGGCGCGGAAATTGTCGTGGCCTGTCCCGGCAGACTTTTAGACCACCTCGGGGAGGGAAGTATTGACCTTTCGCGTCTTGAAATACTCGTTCTCGATGAAGCGGACCGGATGTGCGATATGGGGTTTCTGCCTGATATCAAACGGATATTAAAATATCTGCCCCGGGAGCGGCAGACGCTGTTTTTTTCGGCCACCATGCCGGATGAAATACGAAGCCTCGCGCGGTCAATTTTAAAAAATCCCGAAACGGTCCAGATCGGTGTAAGCGCGCCGGCGTCCACGGTGTCCCACGCGCTGTTTCCGGTGCCGGGAGAGTTAAAAAAGTCTCTTCTGTTCGCGCTGTTAGAACAAACCGCTTCCGGCCGGGTGTTGATTTTTACCCGCACAAAGCATAAAGCAAAAAATATTGCCCATCACCTGAAAAAACGGGACTATCGGGTTTCCGCGCTCCAGGGTGATATGTCCCAAAACCGGAGGCAGGACTCGATTCAAGGATTCCGCAGCGGCAAGTATGATGTGCTCGTAGCGACGGATATCGCGGCACGGGGTATCGATGTTTCGGAAATAACACATGTAATAAACTTCGACATGCCCGATACGGTGGACGCCTATACCCACAGGATAGGGCGGACCGGAAGGGCGCTGAAAAGCGGAGATGCCTACACCTTAGCGGTGCGGGAAGACGCCGAGATGCTCCGGAGCATTGAAAAAGTGCTGAAGAAACCTCTTGAACGAAGGCGATTGGCCGATTTCGACTACGGTAATTTCGCGCCGGAAAAATTATTCAGCCAAAAGCGGCACGCTTCCCCCCGGAAAAAAGCCGGCTGAGCCTAGACGGGCCGGACTCTGTTACTCCGTCTGCCCGGCAAAGAAAGTCAGGTCCGCCTCTTCCGGCAGTTCCACCCCCGTTACACGTGCCTTCCGCAGCAGATCCCAATAGTAACGGTAGGAGGCCCGGTCGTAGAGTTCCCCGTTATACCGGACCGGCCCCCAGTCCGCTTTTCGCGCCGCAAGCAGAACTTCCGCCCCGGTATGAACTTCCCGGTAATCCGGTTTCATGGCGTCGATAATCGGCCCGATTTGGGAGGGGTGAATACTCCACTGCCGCAGGAAACCGAATTCCTTTTTAGCCCGGAGGGCGTCGTTATAGGCGGTTTCGGGGTTTTGTAAGTCCAGGGTAACGTTGTGGGAGGGTACCAGACCGTTTGCAAGTGCCGCGGCGCAGATCTCACTTTTTGCCCGGACGATAAGCTTGTGTTCGAATTGGCCGGGGCTCCGCATTGCCTCGGCGCCGACGGCGCCGTGATGGCCGGAGATAAAATCCATCAGCCCGAAATCCAGCACCTGTACCGACGGGAGCCGTGCTATTTCCCAGACCTCCCGCAGCGCGCCGTGTGTTTCGATGAGGATGTGAATAGGTATTTCACCGCCGGACCCGCCTTCGGCCGCCCGCTTTTGAATGTAGTGAATCATTTCCGCGGCCTGCTCCGCTCCGGTCACTTTCGGGAGGGTAAGGTAGGCTGCAGCGTCCGCGGCGCCGTCGAGGAGAATGTCGGCGTCCCGCCGCCAGGAGGGATGGCTGTAATCGTGGACGCGGGCCCCGGCCATGCGGAACAGGTTTTCCTCCGACCGCAGCAGCCCGGTAATCATTTCCGCGTGTTCCTCCTCCCGTCCGGCCGGAGCGCCGTCTTCACAGTCGCAGGTAATGTTGAAAATCGGACCGGTCTCTTCCATCAGGGCGAATGATTTTCGAATCAGTTTTTCGCTGCCGGCGAAATGTTCACAGGCTGCGAGTACGGGAACCGGTTTTTCACCGGGAAACAGCGCTTCTTCGGGATGGACGGACATCTTTTACAGTTCTTCCACCTTCAAGCCGAAGACCTTGGAAATAAGCTCGATATCTTTCCCCCGGTGCCCGGTCATCAGCATAAGGTGGTGGGAGAAGATATTGTTTACAAGGTTATGGCCGTCGGTTACCTTCATAACGGCGCCGTTTAGACAGTCCGAGTCCGAATACTGGACGTAGCCTTTAATGGTGCCCTCGATGACCTGGATGTCTGCAAGGGCGGGGCCGATTTTTGCCATGGTAGATGGTCCGGCAGCAAGCCGTGCGTCTAAGGCATGGGCGTTGTCATCGACAATGGCCAGGACCTTCTTCCGCATGATCCAGTCGGCGGCAAAACACTGGGGCACAACGCCTAAATATCCGCAGTGCGCTAAAAGCATATGGTTGTCCGGTTCGTCAACGACTTCGGGAAAGCCGGGGATCCGTTCATGCGCCAACGCGGCCTGCCCCATGAGAAAAGGATAAATGTTGGTCATCATAATGGGCATGCCCAAAGATTTGTTTAAAATGTATTTCGTCAGCATGGACATGGTGTCTGCCTCACAGCCCCAAATCAGACCTTTTTCGAGGTGCAGCAGGTTCCAGGCCAGACAGGGGGTAGTATCGGAGTAACGGGATTCATTCAGGCAGTTTATCCCCATGCTCCGGATTGAGGGGTCCGCTTCGAGTTCCTCTTTCAAAACCAGATACATCTTCAGGGCGCTTAAGACCGCCTTTTCGGAGAGGTTCTCCTCAGCGGCGAAATCCCACTGTTTCCCCGCGGCTTTCGCGTCGGCATCGGAGACCTTCTTTGCCCGTTCCCCCAGCTCTTTGAAACTTTTCTTTTTGATAGTTACACCGAACCTCTCCTTGATAAGTGCGATGCTTTCATCTTCCCACCAGTAAAACCGTTTGAAAATTTCAGCTTGAAACCCTTCTCCCGGGTTGTCCTGAAACACCAGAAACGTACCGCCGTTCAGCTCCCGTTTTGTCCGCAGGGCCCCGCACAGTTTTTTTGTCTGTTCCAGACTGTAGGGGGCAATAACGTTTTGTATTCCTTTCGACTTCAGGAAGCTGACAATTTCCCAGTCCCACATGAGGACGGTACCGAACTCGCAGGTAACGACTAACATCGGCAGGTCGATTTTTTTAAACTCATCAACCATCCGGTAGACGTCGCCGAGCATCTGCGGAAAAATGACCGCGTCCGCGTCCGGCAGCTTCGAACCGACTGCCGCGGGGGGCAGAAACTCGGCCTCCTCCGTTAAAAGACCTTGCAGAATTGCAAGCTGTTTATCAAAATCGTCATCTTTATTCGGCAGGTAAAGAGGTACTAACCGTGCTTTCATCCTTTTCTCCTTATCAACAATAAATAGCAGTATATGATATAAAACAACAATAAATGATAAACCGGAACTATGCGGCTGTCAAGCATAATTTGCTCCCCTATAAACTTCTCCCGGCGTTTTCAAAAAAGCGGATAAGCTTTTCATAGATAAATCCGCGAAGAGTGTCGTCGATGTTTCGCCCCGCCTGTTCAAACTGCCGGGCCACCTCGGTATTGTCGAAATTTCCGTCTGTTGCAAGCATGGGAGTACGGGAGGCCGTCGGGTCGTCTTCACCGTCGTTTACCCCGGTGTGGGTAATTCCTCCCCGCCGGGTCCACGTTACCGCCCGTTCTTTGTGCCCTTTGTCGTAGGTAAGCTGAAAGGAGCTTATTTCCCCGTTTTCATTGTACCAGACGAAGAGATCGAAATAATCGTCGGTAAACCACCGCCTGAAATCCTGCCCTTCGTTTTGTTTCACCTTTTGTATTTCATACAGCATATACCTGCAGTATAGCAGAAATTGCCGGGAACATCACCGCGGGCGGGAGCTTGACGGAAAGATAAGCTGAATATATAAAGTATGTATTCAATTATAGGGAGGAGTATATGGGCCGAAAAAAACGATTGCCGCGGAAGGGGGCGGTCCTCTTTCCTGTTCTCGCTGCTGCCGCCGGGTTTCTGACCTTTATCTGCTTTCCCCTTACATCGAAGATGTGGGACCTCGAGTATAACGAGGAGATGACAGCCCGGAAGGAGGAATTTCTTGCCCGCCTCGAGGCCGGCAGGGAGGAGCGGCTGGAAGCGGTATGGAGCGAAGAACCTCCCCCGAACATCGTCATCATTACCGCCGACGACCTTGGCAAAACGGATATGTCCTATTATGCCGACCTTCTCGGCGAAGGGGTGGGGACCGTGGTTGATACGCCGAATATGGACAAAATCGGTGAAAGCGGCGTTGTGTTTACCGAAGCGTACTGCACCTCCCCAATCTGCAGCCCCTCCCGGGCGGGGATGCTTACCGGACGCTACCATCAGCGTTCAGGCTTCGAGGTGCAGCCGCAGAACAGGTATGCTACGAACCGGCTCGAATATTTCATTGTCGACCATTTTATCGATACCGACCCGTGGTTTTTGGTGGACCTCGAAGCAACCCCCCGGAGGAGTTCGATCGAAAAGCAGGGCCTGCCGCCGTCGGAGCTTACCTTAGCGGAGCTGTTGAGCAGCTACGGCTACGCGACCGGAATTACCGGGAAATGGCATTTGGGATATTCGGAAGAGCAAATCCCGAACAGCCGGGGATACGATTATCAGTACGGTTTTTACGAAGCCTTCAGTCTCTTTGCTCCGGAAGGAGAGCCGGGGATTGTAGAATACCGTCACGACTATTACGCTAACAAACACATTTGGAAGCAGCGACGGACGAAAACCTGTGCTATCCGGAGGAACCATGAGGAAATATACGAACCGGGGTACCTCACCTTCCGGATAGCCGAGGAAGCCGTCCGGTTTTTGGACCGGCATCGGCATGAGCCCTTCTACTTGAACGTTCCTTTCAGCGCTCCCCATACCCCGTTTCAGGCGCCGGAGGAGTATGTCAACCGTTTCGCGCGTATAGAGGACCTGAACAAACGCGTGTATTACGGGATGATTGCCGCCCTCGATGATGCTGTCGGTATAATTATCGAGGCCCTGGAAAGGTACGGTCTGGCCGAAAACACGCTGATTATGTTCGCGAGCGACAACGGCGGGGCGACCTATACCCGCGCGACAGAGAATGCTCCACTGAAAGGCGGGAAGTTTTCCAATTTCGAAGGGGGCCTTAATGTTCCCTGTATGCTCCGCTGGGACGGCCGGATACAGCCGGGGACCGTTGTAGATGATCCCGTCATTCTTACCGATTTTTTTGTTACCGCCGCCGCTGCCGCGGGGGCCCCGCTGCCGGAGGACCGGGTGTTCGACGGAGCGGACCTGCTGCCCCATGTAGGTGCGGCGGAAACGGTTTCGCCCGGGGCCGGAACAGAAGGTCCGCCGCATGAATTCCTCTTCTGGCGCGCGGTATACAACAAGGCGGTGCGGCAGGGCCCGTGGAAGCTTATTCTCGACGAGAAGGCGGGCCGTACCCTGCTCTACAACATGGAAGAGGATAAAATTGAGCGGCGGAACGTCGCTTCCGAACATCCGGAGGTGGTTGCCCGTCTGAAGGAGGCCCTTGTCGGCTGGGAAAAAGGGCTTCCAGGCCCCCTGTGGCCTCGGGTGATGGATTTCCGGTTTACCATTGACGGAGAAGAGTACGATTTTGCCCTCTGACAAGGGAACTTCTACGAAAGCATTTTCACTGCTGATAAAACCCGCCTCGGCGGATTGTAACCTCAAGTGCGCGTATTGTTTTTATCTCGAAAAAGCGGCCCTCTATCCCAAAGCGGCCCGGCACCGGATGACGGAGGATACCCTCGAAAGGCTGATACAAAGCTATATGGCCGCCCGTCAGCGTATATACTCGTTCGCGTGGCAGGGAGGGGAGCCGGCGCTGATGGGCGGAGATTTTTTTAAGCGGGTAACGGAACTGCAGGAGCGCTACGGCAGGGCCGGCAGCAGGGTATCGAACGGGCTGCAGACAAACGGCACCCTTATTACTCCCTCTTTCGCCCGGCATTTGGCGGAATACCGTGTTCTTACCGGCATCAGTATCGACGGCCCGGAGGAGCTGCATAACAAATACCGCAAGCGGGCCGACGGAAGCGGGTCCTACGGGGATGTTATCAGGGGTCTGGAGGTCCTGTTAAGCGGCGGCGCGGAGGTGAACGCTCTGGTGCTTGTCAGCAAAGGCAATGTCGACAAGCCGGAAACGGTGTACCGGCATCTGAAGGAGCTGGGGCTTACCTATCATCAGTATATACCCTGCGTTGAAACCGACGGCAGCGGGAACCTCCTGCCCTTCGCTGTTACCGGGGAGGAATGGGGAAAGTTCCTTCTCGGGATTTTTAAACAGTGGCTGCATCGCGACATGTATACCGTGTCGGTCCGGAATTTCGATGCCCTGCTGCAAAAACTGGTACACAATCAAACCGCCATGTGCACTATGGGTAAAAACTGCAGCGATTATTTCGTGGTAGAACATAACGGAGATGTGTATCCCTGCGACTTTTTTGTAGACCCGGAGCTTCTTGTCGGGAACGTTCACCGAAACAGCTGGGACGAAATGAGAACGTCGAAAATATACCGCCGGTTCGCGCGGATGAAACGCGAGTGGGACCCGGAATGCGGCGGCTGTGAATATCTTGATTTCTGCGGCGGGGACTGTCCGAAACACCGGCCCGAGACGGGGTTAAGCCGCCTGTGTCCGGGGATAAAATTTTTTTATCGCTCCACCCTTGAGACATTTAAAAAAATAGCAAATAATATAGCATCATGAGGAAAGGTTGGTTTTTCATTATTCCGGCAATCATAATCGGTATCTGTGCCGGGGTTTACTATACCCCCCTCTATTCCGTTCTCGATAAGGAACTTTTCGGTCTGCTGGAGCATATCCGTCCCCCCGCCGGTACGGAACAAAACATCGTTCATCTGAAAATTGAAAAACCCTATCCCGACCGGGAGCTCTTCGGGAAAGGGGTTACGGCGCTGCGGGACTTAGGTGCCGAAGTTCTTGTCTTCGCGATGGATTTCGACGAACTGTACGGCGGCGGCGGCGCGTACCTCGGCGAAACACTCACCGGGAATGCCTATGTCCCCCTGTACGCGTCCGCGGAAGCGGCGGCGGAGGAACTGTTTTCTCTAAAGAATGCGGAGGTCCGGGAGGAGTTTCCCTTCCGCTTAGAAGGGTTCCGGGCCCCGTCCCTCCCGTTGCCCGCCGGCGCCGGGGGTGGAGGGTTTCTCTATTCCGATGAGTCCGCGGCCCGAAACGGAAACAAGCTCCCCCTTATCCGGGGGTATGAAAAAACATATTACCCCCACGTAATATTCGCGGCGGTCCTCGGGTGGATGCGGGACCCTTCCGTTTTTATCTACCGCGACAGAGCGGTGCTGCGGAACGCGGCAGTCCCCGGCAGGGAAATGAAGGATGTTGTTGTCCCTTTTACCGAGTCGGGTGACGTTTACGTACGCGGTCCCGGGGCCCCGTCCTATCCGTTTACGCCCTATATTCAGCAGGAAGAAAATATCGGGGAATTATATTCCATCCTGCGGTCTCTGGAGGAGAAAAATCTGCTAACTCCGGAAACAGGCGGAGGAAATTTGACGGAAATCTACCGTTCCGCGGAACTACTCAGGCAGCGGGCGGCAGCGGATGAAGTCCCGGAGGAGGACCTGCCCGGCGTCAGCGAAAAGAGAACGGCCCTGCGGGATCGGTTTCTCCGGGAAGCCGGGACTTTTTTCTTCGGTAACGCGGAATCTGTTATTCTCGACGGCGGCGGCCCTGCCGGCGCGGAAGCGGCTGAAATCGAAGAGCTGTTTACCCGGGGGAGACGGCTGCACAAAGAGATTGCCGATAAACGGGGGGCGCTGCAGAAAACTGCCGACGGGGCGTTCTGTATCATTACTTATGAAGATATTCCCGCCGAGGCGGCGGCCGCCTACACCGCCGCCGTCCACACCCTTATAACCGAAGATTTTATCGATGATTTCCCGTGGTGGTACTCTCTCATTGCCGCTTCGATTTTGGCTTTTCTTCTCATGTTTGTCCTCACCAGGCTGAAACCGGCGGCAGCCATTATCATAGGCCTCCCCGCCGCCGCCCTATTCGCGGGACTTCCCCTTATCAGTTTTTACTTTTTTGCCGTGTATCTGCCCCTTTTCTTTCCCGCAGCGGCCGCCGGGGCGGTGTACCTTGCCGCCGCTGCCGTTCAAATATCGGCTTTCACCAGAGAAAAGCGAAACATTACCGTCCGGTTCTTCAGTTCCGTCCCGAAATCCCGTATGGGCGATGTCGCGGAGATGTACGCCGGTAAAGCGGGTGTAACAGGAATAAAACTGCCCATGTCCGTTTTATACGCGAAAATCGGCAATCAAGCTTCGATAATCAGGGACAATTCACCGGAAGATGTCATGAAGATGTATACGGCCTTTGCCGACATGGTCCGGGAGGGAATTCTGTCCTTAGAGGGGTTAGTTGGAGGAATAGACGGCGGCACGGGATGGGGCGTATGGGGCGCCTTCTCCGAAGACACCAGTGACGCCATGGAAGCATGTAACGCGGCCTTGGCCCTCCGGAAGAGGCTCCAAGATGAAAAACATCCCTTTACCCTCGTTGTATCACTCACTTCCGGAGACGGTATCCGGGGAAAGAAGGTAACACTCAGCAGTACGGGAATCCCCGTTGCCGGCTTGCCGGTGCTGCAGGGTGAAAAAATCCTTCAGGCCCAGGGACTGTATGGCGTTCCCGTTATTGCCGCCGGTAAAATCCATACCGAAACCGGAGACAGGTACTTGTTCCGGAGGCTCGACCGGGTCCGTATTGAAGGGTTTACCGAATCTATCAGACTGTACGAGTTAATCGGCACACCCGAGGCGGCCGACGAAAAAAAGAAGACGTTTTTGGATATTTATACAAGAGCACTCAGCTTGTTTGAAAAGCAGGAATGGAAACAGGCGCACAAACTGTTTATCGAAGCGCTGCAAATTGATGAAAACGATAAAACCGCCGTGCTATTTGCCAGAAGGTGCCAAAAATTTGTAAAAGATCCGCCTTCGGCCTCCTGGGACGGTACTTTTTCCATTTTATAAGCCCGAATATTTGACATTCTCCTCCGAAAAACTACAATTAAAGTATATGGCAGAGAAAAAAATTGATGAAGAGCTTCGCGTAAGTGAAGAACGGTATAAAATGCTCTTCGAATACATGACAAACGCCGTTATAATATTGGAGTCCCGCGGCAATGGTGATGACTATGTTGTGCGGGACATAAATCAGGCGGGACAGTGGCTGGATAAGGTCAAACGGGAAAATGTTATCGATGTTTCCATCGCGGAAGCACAGCCGAGTGTTATGAAAAACGGTGTTTTCGAAACCATTCAGCGGGTGTGGCGTTTTGGTGAACCCGCCCATTTTCCGGTATCCATTTACGAGAACGGGCAGACCTCGGGGTGGCGGGAATTTTGGATTTATAAACTGCCAAGCGGAGAAATTGTACTTCTATATGAAGATATCAAGGACTGGAAACGGATCGAGGAAAAGCTGCACCGGACCGAATACCGAAACAGGGCCCTCCTCGAAGCGGTCCCGGACGCGATTTTTCTCTATTCCCATTCCGGGATTTGTATCGATTACATTCCGGGAATAGAGAAGGGGCCGGACCTTTCCCCCGGAGACATTATCGAAAAGCACATCCATGATTTTATGCCCCGGGCCGCGGCCGATACAATTATAAGAGGTATTCAGTCCACTCTTGCCGCCGGAGGGAGCATGACAATAGAGTATTCCCTCGTACAGGGTGAAAAAATACATCATTACGAAGGAAGAATGTCCGCCTCCGGGCGGGACGAAGTCCTCTTTATTGTTCGGGACATTTCAGAACAAAAGGAATTGTTTCAAAAACTGCGGCGGGAGGAGGAGCGGTTCAGAAATATTGTCGAATACCTCCCTATCGGATACAGCGAAGTTAACGCGGACATGAATGTAACCTACGCGAATGAAGCTGCCTGCGGGATGACCGGGTTCACCGCGGAGGACGTACACGGAGGGCTTAACCTGAAGGCCCTTTTCCCCGATTTCGAAGAAGCAAAGAAAAATTTTAAACTCGGCATGGAGGGGAAGCGTCCCTATCCGGCGAAATATCGGCTCCGCCGCAAGGACGGCAGAGAAATCGATGTCCTGGTAAAAGCGTCTCCCATCCATATCGGCGGAGAACCGGCGGGTATTCGGAATATCATCATTGATGTAAGCTGTCAGGCGTAATGCGCCTCTATTGTTCACTTAACAACGTAACCTATACCTTTGAATACAACCGCGTTCTGTCTTCGGTAAATCTGAAGCTTCAGAAAGGCAGAATGTACGCTGTTGTGGGAGGAAACGGATCGGGG
>CAYTSI010000076.1:0-14716 GCA_964440465.1 uncultured Spirochaetales bacterium | reverse complement strand
GGCAGGGACCTGAAGAGCGGCTTGTGGAAAACCTGAAAATTCAGTATATATCGAAACGATGGACACGGAATTGCTTGAAAAAATATGTAGAAAGACCGACCGCTGGTTTGCCGATTACAGCCGGAGTTTTTTAACCGGCGACTACAGCCATGATCACGGCTTTGAACTGAAAATCCTCCATACCCGTAACGTCGTTCGGCATGCCCGGGAACTCGAAGTGTATCTCCGGGAGGAGCTTGGCCCGGATGCCCGGCGCCGCCGCGGAGCGGAACTCGCGGCGCTGCTCCACGATGCCGGACGCTTCGAGCAGTTCCGGCGGTACCGTACCTTTAACGATTCGATATCCGAGGACCACGGAAAAATCGCCCTTGATTTGATCGAAAAGGAGGGGCTTTTGTCGGAAATCGATTCGGAGGACAAACCGTTAGCTGAAGCGGTCCGTTTTGCCGTGTTCGAACACAACAAGCTTACCATACCTCCCGTAGAGGATGAGCTGTCTCTGCTTCTCGCGAAACTAGTGCGGGACGCCGACCGGATCGACATTTTCCGAATTATGGCCGAGCACCTGGAAAAGCCGGATGACGCGGGGGAGGAGGCAGTGTTTCTGCATCTGGAGGACACGCAGACCATCAGCATGCCGGTCTATAATTCCGTCCGGCAGGGGGAAATGGTACATCGGAACGACTTGTCGGGCAGGTCCGATTTTCTGTGTCAGATCCTGTCATGGATACAGATTATGAACTTTCCCTACTCGTGCAAGCTGATAAACGAATCGGGAAATTTTGAAGCGCTGTTATTCCGGCTGCCCCGGGAGGCCAGAGGGCTGGATGTCCGCCGCGTCCTTCAGCGGGAAATGGAGGAGAAACTGAAACAGGTGTCCGTAGTTTAGATGTCCATCTGCCGGACCCGGCGGAATGCTCCCGGCGCTTTTCCTGTCATGCGGCCGAACATGCTGTAAAAGCGCTGCAGGGTGCTGAACCCGCTTTCCTCCGCATATAATATACGCATTTTGAGTATTGCGGGAAGCCCCCCGGAAGGATAAACTGCCTTCGAGGAGATGCAAATGAAGAAAAACGATGTAATCGTCATTACCGGTGCCGGCGGGTTTATTGCCGGCGCTTTGGCTCGATACTTTCAAGAAAAGGGTTGTACTAATATCCGGGCAGTGGATAAGAAACCCCTTCCCGAGTGGTATCAGGTTGTTCCCGGGGTGGAGAACCTGTGTATGGATGTGAGCGAATACGGAAATTGTGTCCGTGCCTGCGAGGGCGCGAAAGAGGTGTATAACCTCGCGGCCGACATGGGCGGCATGGGATTTATCGAAAAGTTCCGGGTAGAATGCCTCCGGAGCATTCTTATCAATACCCACATGATCGAAGCGGCATACAGGGCCGGAGCGGAGCGCTATTTCTTTTCATCCTCGGCCTGCGCCTACAATGTTGAGCTGCAGAAGGACCCCGACGTCCGGGCGCTGAAAGAATCGGACGCCTATCCCGCCATGGCTGAACGGGGCTACGGGTGGGAAAAACTGATGTCGGAAATATTCTGCCGGGAATACTACGCTGAGCGGGGGCTTAAAACCTTTATTGCCCGGTTTCACAACGTCTACGGCCCCCGCGGCACCTGGGACGGCGGACGGGAAAAGGCCCCCGCGGCCTTGAGCAGGAAAGTAATCGAAGCGCGGGACAACGGAACCGGAACAATCGAGATCTGGGGTGACGGTAATCAGACCCGCAGCTTCATGTATATCGACGACTGTACTGAAGGGATTGACAAAATTATGCACTGCGGCGACCTCACTGCAACACCCGTTAATCTCGGCTCTTCCCGGCTTATCTCAATTAACGACCTTGTCGGCATGATAGAAAAAATCGCCGGTGTTACCCTGAAACGGGAATATATTCCCGACGCGCCGAAAGGGGTGGCGGGACGGAACAGCGATAATACGTTTATCCTGAAAGTGCTGGGATGGGAGCCGGGCACGCCTCTGGAAGAGGGGATGAAAAAAACCTACGAATGGATTAAAAAACAGTATGAAGACCGGAAAGCCGGAAAACCGACAGTCAGCTGATATGATTACCGGCCTCATCGGGGCGGTCCCGTACAGGATGGCGTTCGCGGGGGGGTGGATCGACCAGCCCTTCGTCTCGAAGCACAATCCGGACCCGTTCGGCTCGATGGTCGTTGTTGGAATCGAACCGGTGTGCCGGTTCATGGACAAATGCGGCATGGGGACCAGCACGAGAAACGTAGCTTTGGAGGCGTGGGGGGGGTGCCTCCCGGAAGGAAGCGGGCCGGAGAAACTTGTCAGAGAATTGTACAGGTTGGAAAATGAAGGCAAGTCGGAGCCTTCAGGCTCCCAGGACATGGCGGGAATTATCTATCCGGGAATTAACCGTCTCGATTACGCCTTCGACAGGGAGGGCGGCCGGTTTCCCTTCCATGTGGAAAGCTGTACCGACGCGGAAACGGCCCGCTGGCTGGAATCAAAGGTCTGGATGCTGCCGATTGCCCAGAGGCCGGAGGAGTACAATCCCCTGGAAGTAAAAAATGTAAAGCCCGAATGGGTACGGGCTTTAGGGCGGACGGGAAAGGAGTGTTACCGCGCCATTACGGAGCAGGACGCCCCGGGGCTCGGCCGTTCGATGAATGAATGTATGAAGTACTGGGAGCTCATCCTGCCGGGGACTGTCGCGCACAGGACGATTACCGTTGATTTGAGGGGAATCCTCGCCTATTATCAGCACCGGTATTACGGTGCCATGTACTCCGGCTGCGGAGGCGGGTACCTGTATGTGGTTTCCGACGAGGCGGTGCCGGGGGGGTCCCAGGTCCGGGTGAGGACTGTATGAAGAGGCAGACGGCATGAAAATCTTCGTTCCGGGCATATTCGACGATATCCGCTCTTCCGAAGTACGGCTGCTGCAGGAGGCCGCCCGGCTGGGGGATGTTACGGTCCTTCTCCGGACGGATGAAGCCGCGGCTGGGGTAAAGGGCCCGAAACCGAAATTCAGCCGGGCGGAACGCCGTTATTTTCTGGAATCGCTCCATTTTGTGGAGCAGGTCCTCTCTTTCGATGCAGGACCGGAACTGCCGGCAGAGCCTTTTGATATACTCTGTGTTGATGCTGCCGGCGACCTGCCCGAGTATGCTAAGGCCTGCCGGGACCGGGGAATAGAATATCGCTTTTTCTCACCGGAAGAACTTTTAGGTTATCCCGAACCCGCGCCGGGTTACCATTCCCCCTCATTCGGCAGGCCGAAGGTCGTGGTGACCGGATGCTACGACTGGTTCCACACCGGGCATATCCGCTTCTTCGAAGAGGCGGCACAATACGGCGAACTGCATGTTGTCCTCGGCAACGACACGAACCTTGCACTTTTGAAAGGGCCGGGGCACCCTATGTACCGGGAGGAAGAGCGGAAATACCTTGTACAGTCGATACGCTTTGTCGAGCGGGCCTATATTGCAACAGGTTCCGGCTGGCTCGACGCGGAGCCTGAAATACAACTGATCCGTCCGGCGGTATACGCGGTCAACGAGGACGGGGACAAGCAGATAAAGCGGAAGTTCTGTGAACAGAAGGGAATAGAATATATCGTGATGAAGCGTGAGCCGAAGGAGGGGCTGCCGAGGCGGACGAGCACCGACCTGCGGGGATTTTGACACTCTTCGTGCCTTGCGGTACAATAGAGCGGGAGAATATATGAGATACGCGTTAATTTTGGCCGGCGGGACCGGGACCCGCCTGTGGCCCTTAAGCAGGGAAGAAAACCCGAAGCAGCTTTTACCCTTTATAGGCGGAAGAAGCCTTTTAGAGATAGCCTATTCCCGCCTTGACGGGCTGATTGGACCGGAGCAGCGGTATATCTGCGGCGGCATCGATTACATGGAGAAGGTCATTGCGTCGATTTCCGGGCTTTCGGAAGAGCGGTACCTGTATGAGCCTTTCGGAAAGGACACGCTGAACGCCCTTGCCTACAGTACCGCCCTTATTGCAAAGGAAGATCCGGATGCCGTTATCGCTGTATTTACCGCGGACCACGTCATCGAACCGGAACCGGAGTTCAGGAAGATTATCGATGCCGGGTTTTCCGTTGTGGAACAGAATCCAACGGTCCTGCTGACTTTCGGTGTAACGCCGAAGCACGCGGCGACGGGCTATGGTTATCTGAAACTCGGCCAAACATTCACCGGTGGGAGCAGGATCGTCGAACAATTCAAGGAAAAACCGGACCAGGCCGCGGCGGAGGAGTATCTCGCTGCCGGGCCGAAACGGTACCTCTGGAATTCCGGAATGTTTGTTTGGCAGGCCGGGACCTTTCTGTCGTGCGTTGAAAAGTTTCAGCCCGAAAATTTTCAGCACATCAAAACTATTACCGCCGCCTACGGCGGCAGCGGTTTCGACGATACACTGCGAAGAGAGTACGAAGAACTGAAAAAGATCAGCGTCGATTTTGCCGTTATGGAGCCGGCCTCGGTGGATGAAGAACTGACCGTAGCCGCTTTGCCGCTTTCCATATCATGGATCGATATCGGATCGTGGCCCGCCTACGCGGAGGTGTGCGGCACCGACGGCAGCGGAAACGCGGGCAGTGCGAAAAAAATGATCATTCAGGACAGCCGTAATACGCTGGTTGTCTCCGACGACGATAGTCATCTGATTACGGTCCTCGGCATCGACGATGCCGTGGTGGTCCATGCCGGAAACGCGACCCTCGTCTGCGGCAGAGAAAAGGCACAGCAGATTAAAGAACTACGGGACAATGTACGTAACAAATACGGCGAAGATTACGTATAAAAAGGAGAAGATAATGCTGAAAGGAATTGATTCCGTCATTCCGCCGGAGCTTTTAAAAATATTGATGGAAATGGGACACGGGGACGAACTGGTACTTGCCGACGGGAACTTCCCGGCTGCAAGCCACGCGTGCCGCCTGGCGCGCTGTGACGGGCATCCCATCCCCGTTCTCTTAGAAGCCGTCTTGAAGCTTTTTCCCTTAGACAGCTTCGTGGAACGCCCCGCCGCGTTAATGGACCGGGTGAAGGGAGACACGACACCGACGCCGATTTGGGACACCTACAAGAAAATCGTTACGCGCTACGAGCCCGATTTTACCGGATTTGAGATGATTGAACGCTTTGCCTTTTACGAGCGGGCGAAGAAGGCCTATGCCGTAGCGGCCACCGGTGAAGGCGCCCTGTACGCCAATATAATACTTAAAAAAGGGGTTATCGCGGCGGAATAGAGGCTCCGCATGATTCCCGCACAATAAGCTCCGGTTTTAATATTATCGTTTCCTTATGCCGCTTCCCATAAGCGCTGCCGCGAATTTCCATTAGCAGGTTCTCAAAGGCGACCATTCCCATGGTATAGCTCGGCTGCCGGACCGTTGTAAGCGGCGGTTCGATAAAGGTCCCCCAGACAGTATCGTCATAGCCCGCAAGGGCGATCTCTTTCGGTATCGAGAGCCTTTCCTTCCTAATTGCGAGTATCGCGCCGATCACCATCTGTTCGTTGCACACAAAAAGCGCCGTGGGACGATTTTTAAGACGGAGAAGGGAAGTTGCCGCTTCGAAAGCCTTTTCCTGCATAAAATCCCCCTCTTTGACGAGAGTTTTCCGCGGGGGGATCTTATGCCGCTGAAGGGCTTCGATATAGCCCTCGAGGCGCTGGTCACTGGTTTCGATCCCCGGGATACCGGTAATAATGCCGATCCGCTCGTGTCCGAGCCGGACCAGATGGTCGACCGCTTCGAAGGCCCCCTGTTTGTTGTCGGACTGCACCGTTGGTACGTCGAGTCCTTTGATGTGCCGGTCGACGAGGACAATGGGCACGTCGGCACGCGCCAATTTTTTAATGTATGAGTGGTTCCCGGGTGTAGGAGAGACGATAAGGCCGTCGACGTTTCGTTCGAAAAGGGTGGAAAGATATTCCTGCTCCTTTTCTGAAGTTTCATCGTTATTGCACAGGATGACGCTGTATCCGGCCTTTTCGGCACTGCCCTCGATACCCCGGACGAGTGTGGTCCAGAACAGGGTAGTTAAATCGGAAATGAGGACACCGATGGTTTTTGTATGCTCAGTCCGGAGGGAGCGGGCAATGCTGTTCGGTATGTAGTTCAGCGCTTTCGCCGCCTGTTCAACTTTGTCCTTCGAAACAGGGCTGAATGAACCGTAATTGCCCAAGACCCTGCCCGCCATCCCGAGGGAAACCCCCGCTTTTTGAGCGACGTCTTTCAATGTCGGTTTTTTCCCGGGCCGGCTGCTCATTATCTGTAAGTATAACGTTATACTCGATTTTCATCAAGTTTTTCTTGACAAATGCCCCTCTTCGTTCCACAATATAGAAAAAGGCGGAAATAATGGAGAAACAGTCGGAATCCGCGCCTGCACCTGTCCGGACTACTCCGCTTGTTGAGATGAAGGGCATTGTCAAGCGTTTCCCCGGTGTAACTGCCCTGGATAATGTCGATTTTACCCTTCTCCCGGGTGAAGTGCACATGCTGTTAGGCGAGAACGGCGCCGGGAAGAGCACCCTGGTAAAAATCTTGAGCGGCGCCCAGCCGATGGATTCGGGTAAAATATACATTGACGGAAACCATGTTGAAATTCATACACCTCAGGACCCTCTGGATATGGGGCTCAGGTTTATCTACCAAGAATTAAACCTTGTTCCCGAACTCGATATTGCCCGGAACATGTTTTTGGGGATGGAGCCGCGTCGTTTCGGATTTGTACGGATTAAAGAACTGTATGAACGCGCGGATTTCTTCCTGCAAAAATTTCGCATGGGCCTCGACCCGTATGAAACCGTGGGAAAATTAAGTGTTACGCAGCAGAAACTGGTGGAAATTGCCAGGGCATTGGTAGAAGACGCTAAAGCTCTTATTTTAGACGAGCCTACGGACGTTTTGGAGGACAGGTCACGGCAGGACCTCTTTCATGTAATCCGCGAACTGAAAACAGAGCATAATGTGGGTTTTGTATATATTTCCCACCGATACGCGGAAGTACACGAGATGGGAGACCGGGTCACAATTCTCCGTGACGGAAAAAATGCCGGAATGCATAAGATAAAAGATATCAGTCTGGATGGAATTCTCGAAGAGATGATCGGAAGGAAAATTGAAAAGCAATATCCCCATTTGGAGCCTCCGGCAGCGGAAGAGGCGCTTCGGATTGAAAATATTCGGCAGGAGCCGAAGCTGAAGGGAGTATCGTTAACGGTACGAAAAGGTGAAATAGTAAGCGTAACAGGCCTGATGGGGGCGGGAAAAACGGAACTCGGCCGGGCAATTTGCGGGATTGATCCATGCGACGAAGGGAACGTGTATGTGGGCGGGGAAAAAATCAATTTCGCAACACCCGAAAAATCCATTACAAACGGTCTGGCCTATTTAACCGAGGACCGTAAGTCGTTAGGTCTTATTCTCAATCACAGTATCCGGGACAACTACGGACTGCCGAGTTCCGACCGGCTCACTAAAATGGGATTTATCAATCACCGGCAGATTGATCTTGAAGCGGAAGAATATCTGAAAAAGCTCAGCATCAAAGCCCCGGGTAAAGAGACCCTCGCGGGACAGTTGTCGGGGGGCAATCAGCAGAAGGCGGTTGTCGCGAAGTGGCTCGGGACGAAAAGCAAGGTCCTGGTTTTTGACGAACCCACCCGGGGGATCGATATTTTAGGGAGGGCGGAAGTATATTCCCTCATGAAGGAGCTCTTACAGGAAGGGATCGGAATTTTAATGCTTACATCCGATATTAACGAAGCAGTGGAGATGAGTCACCGCGTGCTTGTCCTGTTCCGCGGCGAGGTAATCGGAGAATATACCCGGGGTCAGGCAACGGAAGAGGACATTCTACGTACAGCAATCGGCACGGAGAGACCGGCGGCGGCCGGAAAAGCTTGAATGGGGAGTAAACAATTGAAGAGTAAACAAGGGTTTTTTAAATCGAACATTTGGAAAGGAATTCAGGCGCTTTTCGGGCTGGTCCTTATTTACGTCATTTTTACGGTACTGTCCTCGTCATTCCGCAGCTTCGATACCTTTAAGACCATCCTGACCCAGTCGGTCATTATGGGGGCCCTCGCCGCCGGACCGACAATTGTTCTTATATCCGGCGGCTTGGACCTTTCAATCGGATCGCTGTTTTGTCTTGTGTCGGTTTGCGCGGGAAGAATGCTGATTGCCGACATACCGGTTGCCCTTGTCGTTATTCTTGCCCTCGGAGTGGGGGCCCTCGGCGGCGCTTTTAACGGGGGCCTCATTGTCGGAACGGGAATACCCGCCTTTATCGGGACTTTAGGGATGATGAAGGTCTACCGGGGGGCGGCAGAGATCCTCGGGATGAACCAGGACATGTCGAGGTTTCCGCAATCCTTTCAAATGATCGGCAAAGGTTACTTCATTCCCATCGCGATTATGGCTGTTACGTTCTTTCTGGTGTATATATTTCTCTCGCGTACGAAAATAGGGTTTAACTGTTATGCTATCGGAGGGAGTAACGAAGTCGCTCGTTTGGCAGGGGTGCCGGTAAAAAAATATTATATTATTTATTATATGCTAGGCGGTGTGGCAGCGGCTATTTCCGCCCTCATCTTAGTTTCCCGGCTCAATTTTACCAATTCAGCTTTCGGGGTAGGCTTTGAATTGAACGCGATTGCGGCGGTAATCATCGGAGGAACGAGTTTGTCCGGCGGTGTCGGGGGAATCGGGCGGACGGTAATCGGCGTCCTGATCGTTACGACATTGAACGCCGGATTGAGCCACATGGGCGTCAGCTCGTCGTGGCAGCAGATAAGCATCGGTTTCGTAATTATCTTTGCCGTCTGGCTCGATTTTATTCAAAGGCGAAGTGAAACAAAGGCATAGTGCCTGTTTGTTAAACAGGAGAAAAATAAAAACGGAGGAGAGAAGTATGAAAAGATTATTTGTAATCGGGTTAGTTGTTCTTGCCGTTCTGGCAGGCGGCGGGACGGTATTTGCCGAAGGACAGGCTGAATCCGCCGGGTCCGGTGATATTACCATAGCATATACCGGATATCCCGGCGGAATGTCGGCATTCTGGGCCCAAATGGCAATGTTCATGAAACAGGAAGCGGACAAAATGGGGGTGGAGCTCCTGGATATGAGCCCCACCGAGGCAAACGCTATGATGCAGAAAGACGCGGTAGACAACGCGATTAACCGCGGAGTTGACGGTATCATTATCGGTGCCGTCGATAACCGGGCATTCGACGATTCCCTGGACCGGGCGGCTGAAAAGGGCATTCCGGTGGTTGCGGTTGACACGGGTATCGATCATCCCCACATCAGCGCCCTCGCGCAGACGGACAACCTGGCGTCCTCCCGTGTTATGGGGCAGTACATCGCGGATACAACCGAGACAGGAACAGTCATTATCTTAGGGGGTACGTTGGGACACCAGACCGGCGACGCGCGGCGTGACGGAGCAAAACAGGTGCTTGAGGCCAACGGCTATACCGTAGTCTTTCGCGCCTGTAACTGGGACCCGGCAATGGCACTGGAAACAGCAACCAACGAACTTGCCGCGAATAAAGGCGTTGTCGCCGTATACGGCTGCTGGGACCCGGGCGCCCTGGCTGGCTATTCCGCGGTTGAACAGCGGGGGCTTGCGGGCAAAGTAAAGGTGTACGGCTTTGACGGTATTCCCGATGCAATTAAGTCGATCCAAAACGGTGAGCTGACTGCAACCATCAAACAGGACAACGAGAAAATGGCGGAAGTTGTCATGAATAATCTTGTTTCGGAAATAAAGGGTGAGCCTGTGGGAGTGAAAAAACTCCTTATCGACGGATTTATTATTGACAAGTCCAACGCAAGTCAATACGCCGACTAAGCTTGCTGCATATTTTTAAACCGAAGGCGGCCCGCAGCGGCCGCCTTTTTCGTTCCCGGCGGGAGTCTGTACCTTGGCATTTCGGCCGGATGCGTGGTACAATTACATCATAATGACCCGGCAGGAAAAGATAGCCCATATAAAAAGACTATTTTGGGATTACGCCGTTGATCCTGAAGAAATGCTCGCCATACTCGAAGAGTCCGGTAATGGAGATCGAGATCCACAGCGTGACGCGATTTTCACGCGGCTTCTCAGCAGTCTTCCATGGCATCTGATAGTTTCGATTGTAGGTATCGAAAAAGTTAAAACCCTTTTACGCCCCGAGCTTGTGAAAAGGTTGTGGCCTAGTACGATCAGGGAACAATATGAACGAATTAGGAAAATACTACAGGGAGAACCTGTATCCCCTGCAGAATGGGGTACTCCGGAGGCTGGAAAGTATACATTCCCCGTTTTATCTGACCGGTGGTACGCTTCTCGGTCGTGAATATATCGGACATCGATATTCGGATGATCTTGATTTCTTTGTAAACGAGGATCCTGGCTATCTGGAATACGTACAAAGAGCATTCGCTTCCATAAAAAAATCTCAAGATGAATTAGGATACTCCGTGCCTGCGGAAAGTTCATTGTTTACCGAACGCTATTCCCGTTTTTTTCTTGAAACGGGAATAGCACAATTAAAGCTTGATTTTGTAAATGATATCGCTTTCCGGTTAGATGACATCGGGCAGGGTGATATTTATTATAGGATAGATTCAATCCGCAATGTGTTGTCAAATAAAATCAGCGCCTTATACCGTTTTGAACCGAAGGATATTGCGGATGTGTGGGGAATTGCAAAGAACTATAAATTTCATTGGGAAGATATATTTCAAGCTGCAAAAAAGAAGGATGCCGGGGTCGATGTAAAAAATGCCTGTGAGATACTACTGGGATTCCCTAAGAAAATGTTTTCGCGGATTAAGTGGCAGAATCCGCCTCCTGAAGAAAAATTTTTTGCAGATTTAGAGAAAATTGTAAAAGATATGCTTGAAGTGAGCGAAAACAAATTAGTCTAAATCTGATCTTGCGGCTCCCGGCCCGACCGTGATACAAAAGATAGTCATGAACAGCTATCACATGAACCACATCCGGCAGCTGGAGTCGGAAGGAATATACGTCATCCGTGAGGCGGCGGCGCAGTTCGAGCGGCCGGTCATGCTTTTTTCGGGAGGCAAGGACTCCATCTGCATGGCATGGCTTGCGAAAAAAGCATTTTATCCGGGAAAAATCCCTTTTCCTCTGATGCACATCGACACGGGACACAATTTCCCCGAAACACTGGAGTTTCGGGATCGGTTCGTCGAATCCATCGACGCGAAAATCATTGTCCGCGGCGTGCAAGACTCAATCGACGAGGGCAGGGTGCGGGAAGAGGAGGGGCCGAACGCCAGCCGCAATAGCCTGCAGACCGTCACCCTCCTTGACGCCGTTAATGAATTAAAATTCGACGCCGCCTTAGGCGGGGCCCGGCGTGACGAAGAAAAGGCCCGGGCTAAGGAGCGGTTTTTTTCCTTCCGCAACGAGTTCGGCGTCTGGGACCCGAAGAACCAGCGGCCCGAACTCTGGCACCTGTTTAACGGCCGGAAACGGCCTGGAGAGCATTTCCGGGTCTTTCCCTTGAGCAATTTCACCGAACTGGACGTGTGGCAGTACATCCGGGAGGAACAAATCGATCTTCCCTCCCTCTATTTTTCACATACAAGAGAAATTGTCCGGCGGGACGGCATCATCCTGGCAAAATCGCCTTATGTACGGCTGGTTCCCGGGGAGAGCTGGGAAACCGTGAAGGTCCGCTTCCGCACCATCGGCGACATGACCTGTACAGGCGGCGTCGAATCTCCCGCCGACACTCTAAAAGACATCATCGCCGAGATCGCGGCCGCGGAAACTACCGAACGGGGCGGCAGGGCGGACGACAAGCGTTCCGAAGCGGCCATGGAAGACCGAAAAATTATGGGGTATTTTTAATGAGCAGCTTTGTGGAACGGCAGATGCTCCGGTTTACCACCGCGGGGAGCGTGGACGACGGGAAGAGCACCCTCATCGGCAGGCTGCTCTACGACAGCAAGAAAATCTTTCAGGACCAGCTCGATGCCCTTGACCGGACCCGGGAGCACCGGGGAGAGGAAGAGATCAACCTTGCCTATCTGCTGGACGGGCTCCGGGCCGAGCGGGAGCAGGGAATTACCATCGACGTGGCCTACCGCTACTTCGCCACCCCGAGGCGGAAGTTCATCATCGCGGACACCCCGGGGCACGAACAGTATACCAGGAACATGGTCACCGGCGCCTCCACGGCGAACCTCGCCATCATTTTAGTGGACGCCCGGAACGGGCTGGTGGAACAGTCCAGGCGGCACCTGTTTATCGCGTCGCTCTTAGGCATCCCTCACATGGTCGTCGCGGTGAACAAAATGGATTTGGTTGATTACTCGGAAGATGTGTACATCCGGATTGTTAACGATTTTATTGATTTTTCGGAAAAACTTGATGTTTATGATATGGTGTTTATCCCCATTTCCGCGCTGAAAGGGGACAACGTGGTCCATCACGGGGAAAACATGCCCTGGTACAACGGCCCTGCCATTATGACCCACCTCGAGAACCTGACCATCTCGTCCGACCGGAACCTGGTGGATTTCCGTTACCCCGTGCAATACGTCAGCCGGCCGAACCAGAACTTTCGGGGCTTTTGCGGCCGCGTCATCTCCGGCACCGTACAAGTCGGGGAAGAGATATGCGCCCTGCCGTCGCGGCAGCGGTCGCGGGTAAAGGAAATTATCACCGCCGACGGCAGTCTGGAAGAGGCCTTCGAAGGACAGTCGGTGACCCTCACGTTAGAGGATGAGGTCGATGTCAGCAGAGGGGACATGATTGTGCGTTCCCACAACCTTCCCGTTGTTTCCGACACATTAGAGGCGATCCTATGCTGGATGGACGATGAAAAAGACCTGAATACGGACACCCACTACATCCTGCAGCACACAACAAAGCTGGTGAAGTCCTGCATTACCGAATTGCTGTACAAGATCAACGTCAATACCCTGCACCGGGAAAGGCCTGAAACGGTCGGCTTAAATGAAATTGCCCGGGTGGAGATAAAAACCGCCCAGCCGATCTTTTTTGATGAATACCGGAAGAACCGGGCAGCCGGCAGTTTTGTCTTAATCGATCCGGTTACCAACCGGACCGTTGCCGCGGGCATGATTCGGAATATCTCGACGGCGGAACATCCCGGTCCCGCGGCGGAACTACGTGATGAAGTCCCCTACGAAACAATCAAATCGAAAAACATTACCTACGATGAGAGCGACATCGAACCGGCGGACCGGGAGGCCAAAAACACCCACCGGGCGGTCTGCCTCTGGTTTACCGGGCTGTCGGGATCGGGGAAGTCAACGGTTGCACGGGGGCTCGAACGGCGCCTGTTCAAAGAGGGGAAACAAGTCTTCCGCTTAGACGGTGACAATGTCCGCCACGGCCTCTGCGCCGACTTAGGGTTCAGCCCCGAGGACAGGCGGCAGAATATCCGCCGGGTAGGGCACGCGGCAAGGCTGCTCTTCGATGCCGGGCAGATAGTGCTCTGCAGTTTTATTTCCCCCTATGCCGAGGACAGAGACTTTGTCCGCGACCTTTTTCCCGAGGGGCGCTTTATCGAGGTGTATGTTAAATGTACCGTCGATACCTGTAAAAGCCGGGACCCGAAGGGACTGTACCGGAAGGCCTTTGCCGGTGAAATAACAAACTTTACCGGAGTCTCGGCCCCGTACGAAGTTCCGGAAACCGCGGAGATTGTTATCGAAACGGACATACAGTCCGAGTCCGAGAGCATTGAAACGGTCCTGAAAGCACTCGGCCCGATGCTGTAGCCGGTCAGTCTGCCTGCGCGCTGTTTGTTTATCCTACAATGCGTTCAGTGCGTCTCGCGAAGAGTCTGTCAGTTCGCCGTAATCCATACAGTCCCACACTGCCGTCTGGATTACACTGGTGTCATAATAATCGAAGCTGCTCGGGTCTTTCGTACTCAAGATGTTGATAATCTCGCCGATGCAGCCGCCGGTATAAACCGTCCCAAGCACAAACCCGTCTTCCTCTTCGGGAGCGCTTAACCCCGAATTAAGGCAGTAGGTCGGCAGATCCTCGGTTGCCGTAGCGCCCGTCCCGATGTTTATCGTTACGTCGTAGACGATGATCATATTCTGGGCATCTCCGTTTTTACACCAGAAGGTGGAACCGGCGGCAAAGGTGACCGTAACGGACTGGGAAGAGGAGTTGGACAAACTGATGGAGATTGGATACGTGCTTATGGCCCAGCTGGCTGCGTCACCTGTAATGGAGTTCGCGGCAACACCGTCGGGAAGCGAAATCGGTGTGCCGTCGGTTATCTCATCGGGCAGGTTGGTACCCGGTGTGTAGTCCGGATCGTCATTCGCCGCATCTTCAGTTTCGTCGCCGGTCCAGAGCCGGCCCAGGTCGCAGCCGGTAAAAATCAGGAAAGAAACCGAAACAATCAGTAATATAATTTTAGGCCATAACTTTTTGCTTCTTCGCATTTCCATTGCCTCCTTTTCGAAATAGTAGCACATCCCGGCTCCGTTTTCAATTTAATTTATTTATATTGGAAATGAAAGAAATGTCAGCTTCCAGGAGCCGGTAATTTTTATTATCATTTACCAATATACGGTATGAGGAGTGGAGTTATAACAATGATGAAAAAATGGTGGTTTCGCCTTGCAGTACTATGTTCTGGAACTGCTGATAGAGGAAGTAACCGGCCGTGATTTTTGGAAAGCATCGAAGC
>CAYTSI010000075.1:12198-14912 GCA_964440465.1 uncultured Spirochaetales bacterium | reverse complement strand
AACTTAAACAGCTTCAGGGGATTGCCGAAAAACAGCTGTTCCGCGATTTCCGCGGCGCGGTCAACGCCGATAACTCCCTCTTCGATTTTTCGCGTCAACGAGGAACATACATTCCGTTTCGCCATCATTACATGGCCGTACACTCCGTCTATAAACAGATAATCTCCGCCGAAGGCGCTGATCTTGTTGACCGGCACAAGATCGAGCCATTCCGCGAGGGCATTAATACTCGCCGTCGGAGAGATAATGTGGGCCCAGCACATATCGATATACACATTCGGAAAATTCTTCGCCAACACCCCGATCTCGTTCTGATAGGGATACCCGATATGGAAAAGGTCGAAATCGGCGTTCGGGTACTGCAGAAAGAGCGGCGTGAGAAGAGCCGGATTACTGTTCGGAAGAATATTGCCGTTTCCCTCCTGAATACCGGTATGAAACTGCATGGTCAGATTATTTTTGTCGGCATAGCGGCAGACGAAGTGCATCATGTAATCCTGGAATTTCTTGCCGAGGGTAAAGGCCGACGGGAGATAATTATTCATATGCGTAAACCTGAAAATGTCGTTAAACTCGGTTTCCGCCTCGTGCTTCGTTACTTTCGCGTAATCGAGACTGCGCATATAGGCGAGCCCGCTTTTACAGGCAGCCGCCCCGCTGTCAAAAGCGTTCCGCAGCATCATCTCCGCCGCCTCCAGCCAATCGTCAAAGCAGGTAACGGTAATGTCCGTTTCCGTTTCGATCCGGTGAACGTCGTCGATCGACTGAGGATACACGAGCCTGTCGACGGGATACACATTCCTGAAAAACTGTTTATCGCAGCTCAGCCGGCTTGTAAAGATAATGTCATCGTTTTCCTTGGAAACATCGTGCAGGAGGCTGGTCCGGATTTTTGACTTTTCCTTTAAGACCTTTTCGAAATGCTGTTGATCAAGCGAGGCGATAAACTTCCGGTTCAGTTCTTCGATCGTATCCCCGTTGATTTCCTCGATGCCGTAAAGCCCCCTCGCCGATTCGTCCAAGGCCCTTCCGTACCCGGTTATCCGGCATTCCTTCCAGTAGGGTTCGACAATCCGCCAGCGTTCGCCGAGCGGCAGGGTGTAATCGATTACTTTTTCGTGTTCGGCCCGCTTTAACCCCGCCGAAATCAGATCGCAGACAAAATAGTGGGTAAGGTACTCTTTAAGGACATCCGTTTGCCGCTCCCTCCGGTCCTCGAACGGGGGAAGATGTTCGTGAGTGTCGATAACCTCCAACCCCATAATATGACTCAGCAATTCTTCATAAACGGTACTCATTTTTACGCCTCCTCTCTCATTCCAGTATAGAGAAAATTTCTAATATAATCTGCCAAGTACCGAAGCCCGGGAATTTCTTTTGCAGCGCTTCCATCAGCCGCTTTAGGGCGGAGAAAATTGAAAAAGATGTAAAACAGAATTGATAATTCTGATCTAAAACATATAATTTAAATACATGAGAAATAAAACCGATAAGGCAGCGGCTTAATGGATCGAAACGAGTTGGATCAGCTGCTTCAGGACGGGGAAAGTTACAACATCGAATTCAAGGAGAATGTTAATTCGGACCTACCGAAAGAGTTTGTCGCCTTCGCAAATTCTTCGGGAGGACGTATATTCATTGGCATTCGGGACGACAACAGTATCGGAAGAATAAAGATTGATAATGCTCTCACCGCTAGGGTACAGGACATGGCGTCAAACTGCGATCCGCCCGTTTCCATCAGCTTGGAAACATTCCAAAATATCCTGATTGTAACGGTGAAGGAGGGTTTCAATAAACCCTACCGATGCCGAAACGGGTTTTATATCCGAATAGGCTCGACATCGCAAAAAATGGACACTCGTGAAATAACAGAGTTTATTCAATCAGAGGGAAAGGCTTTTTTCGATGAAATTATCCGTGATGATCTGGATGCCAAAAAGATAACCGACACGAATCTTGTAGAGCAATTCTTACAAAGATGCGGCATAGAACCCATCCTCGATATTCATTCTATTCTGCACAATCTGTCGGTTCTTCAATACAAAAGCGGTGTTCCTTATCTCAATAACGCGGGAGTCTTGTTTTTCACGAAAAAACCGGTTCTTCATCTTTATCACTGTATCGTCTCATGCGCCCTTTTCAAGGGAAACGAGCGGCATACAATACTCGACAGGAAGGATTTCGAAACGAATCTTGTAGAGACAGTTGAAAGTACTATGGTTTTCCTAAAGCAACACCTCAACCTCCGATATGAAATAGAAACCTTGAAGCGAAAAGAAGTCCTTGAGATACCCGAAGTGGCTTTAAGAGAGATCGTCGTTAATGCTGTATGTCACCGGGATTATTTCGATAAACGAGCCAGTATAACCGTATCGATATTCGACGACAAGGTAGTGATTTCAAACCCGGGAGGCTTGCCGAGAGGCCTTGAACCGAAGGATTTTGGAAAAAAAAGCGTGACCCGCAACCCTCTTATCGCCTCCCTGTTTCAGCGGTTGGGATATATAGAAAAAATGGGTACGGGAATCCTACGAATTAAACGAGCGCTCCGTGACGCAAATGCAGCCCAACCCAGGTTCCGGTACGACTCTTTTTTTACAGTGGAAATTTCACGCTATACTCGAACGGATGATTCGGAGAAAAGTTCGGAGAAAAGTTCGGAGAAAAGTTCGGAGAAAATCATCGAATTGTTAAAAAAAGATCCGGCTTTG
>CAYTSI010000075.1:0-12098 GCA_964440465.1 uncultured Spirochaetales bacterium | reverse complement strand
TTCGGAGAAAAGTTCGGAGAAAATCATCGAATTGTTAAAAAAAGATCCGGCTTTGTCAGCAGCAGCCCTTGCGAAACAGATCGGAATCACTTCCAGGGCGGTAGAAAAACATCTGGCCCTGCTAAAGAAAAAAAATCGAATAGAGCGAATCGGCCCCGCAAAAGGCGGGCACTGGAATATAATAGAAAAGAAATGACCAACGAACAGATCGGCAAATAATACTAAACCGCTTGCTTCTCTGGGTGGCTGCATACGCGGCGCTGATGCGGGCCGCGTATCCGCCGTTCCGGCTTTGGGACAGGGAATGTAAGCAGTGGTTTGCAAATAACTACATTAATACTAAAATGATGGTGAAGCCCACGGCGGCGGAATACTCGGATAAGGAGAGAAATGTGAAAAAGTTGTGCATAGTGCTGCTGATGATTATCGTCGCAGGCTCCGCATTCGCGAAAAATAAAACGGCCTTAGTTATCGGTAACAGTAATTACCGGCATTTTCAAACCCTTTCCCGGCCGGCGGCGGAAGCGGCGGCAATGAAAGATACGCTTAAGCGCCTCGGCTTCGAAGTCATTTTTGTTGCAGACGGGACCTACGAGCAGATGTTTGACGCCCTTTACCGATTCGAGCGCAAATTGCAGGAGCGGAAGGGAATTGCCCTGTTCCACTACGGCGGCCACGGCGTTCAGGTTGGCGGGGAGAATTACCTCCTCCCGGTGGATAAAGATGTTCCCGACGAGCGGCGGGTCCGTTCCAGAGCGGTTAACGCAAACGAAATTGTTGCGTTGTTGGCTGCCGCGGGAAGTACAACAAATATTCTTATTCTCGATGCCTGCAGGGACAACCCGCTGCCGGCAGTAAGCAGAAGTACTAACAGCCGGGGCCTAGCAAAAATCAACGCTCCTGTAAACACAGTCATTGTCTATTCGGCGGAATCGGGACAGACAGCGGAGGACGGTATCTTTACCCCCACACTTTTGGAATACATCGAAACACCGGGGATGCGCTTTACCGATGTCCTGCAGCAGACGAGGCGTGCCGTTTGGAAAAAAACCGGAGGACAGCAGAAACCGGGCTCCTACGACATGCTGTTTGACCCGATTTACCTAGCGGGGAACGTGCAGGACGATGCCGCGGCTGGAAGCTTGACCGGCGGACCCGCGGGTACTTCCGCTGCAGCTGCCTTAGACACTCCGGAAGCACCGCCGGGCTTTGCCTTTGTGGAAGCGGGTGAATTCCTTATGGGTTCACAGGAAGGCATATCCGGACGGGACAACGACGAAAAGCTCCATACCGTTGTTCTAAGCAGCAATTTTTACATTGCGAAACATGAGGTGACCCAGACGGAGTACCGCTCTGTTATGGGAAATAATCCCGCGGCAGATTCCGGCTTCGAAGAATATACCTATCCGGTTTGGAACGTAAGCTGGTACGACGCAATAAATTACTGCAATGCCCGGAGCCTGCGGGAAAACCTGACACCCTGCTACAGCGGAAGCGGGAATAATATTCAATGCAATTTTTCCGCAAACGGCTACCGGCTGCCGACCGAAGCGGAGTGGGAATACGCCGCACACGGCGGCAGCAATAGATTCCGGTTTCCCGGCAGCAACTACATCGAAGGGGCGGCATGGTATGAGGAAAACTCGAGAGGAAGACCTCATCCAATTCGACAGAAACTGGCCAATGAACTGGGAATATTCGATTTAGGCGGAAACGTTTCAGAATGGTGCTGGGACTGGAAGGGCGGCTATCCCGATGGCAATGTTACCGACCCTGCCGGCCCCTCATCGGGTGCTTTCCGGATAATCAGGGGGGGGAACTGGGCCGCTTATGAGAAGAACTGCAGAACGGCCGACAGGGCCATCAGTAATCCGAACAACAGAAACGACCAAATCGGTTTCCGGGTCGTCCGCACTGCACCGTAGTACCATGCGGGTAATTGATCTATCCCACCCGATCTCGGAAGATATGCCGGTCTATCCCGGGACCGAGCAGCCTGTTATGAACGTCGGCTGCAGTATCGAAAACGACGGGTTCCTCGAAAAGAAAATCACCCTCTATTCCCATACGGGGACCCATATCGACGCACCGGCCCATCTCCTCCCGGAAGGAACGACCCTCGACAAGCTGCCCCTCGGTCATTATTACGGCACGGGCGCGGTACTTCACCTGCCCGAACGCAGCGGGAAGACAATCGGTATCGATTTGGTACGCCGGGCCTTGTCGGAAAGGGGCCAGGCGACGACTGAGTTCATGCTGATCCACACCGGCCGGGACCGGTTTTGGGGTGATAAACGTTACTTTACCGACTATCCTGTTCTATCGATGAAAGCGGCCGAATGGCTGAGCACGGCAGGCTTGAAAGGAATCGGGTTCGACACCATTTCCGCGGACACGGCGGACACGGAGAGGTACCCGATCCACACGACCCTGCTGCAGCGGAACATCATCATTATCGAAAACCTTCGCGGCCTGGGTTCACTTCCACCGGGGCCGTTTCATTTCTCCTGCTTTCCCCTGCGGTTCATAGATGCAGACGGTTCCCCCGTCCGGGCGCTTGCGTATGTAGGTTGAGATACGTTTCGAATCCGGAAAGAAAACACTTGACTATTATCATATTTGATAATATTATACTAATTGACTATGGAAGAGAAAAAAACAAACGGAAAACAGCGGGCCGAGCTGGTGCTGCATCCGGTCAGGCTTCGGATTATAACGGCATTAAGCAGCCGGAACATGACACCCGGTAAACTCGCGGAGAAGTTGCCGGACGTACCCCAGGCGACCCTCTACCGCCATCTGAAGCGGCTGGAAAAAGGCGGGATAATTCGTATCGCGGCAACCCATCACGTCCGAGGAACACTGGAAAAAGTATATTCCCTCGGCGACCCGAATAAGGTGAATTTCAGCGAAGAAGATACGCGGAACACCACGCCCGCGGAGCATGAACGGTATTTTACCGCGTTTATTGCCGGCCTGCTGCATCAGTTTATGAATATTACCGATGCAGCCGAACGACAGCCGGAACTGTTGAACCTGCTCGGCTACCACACAAACCAGCTGACACTTGATCCTACCCGGCTCCCGCAGTTTCAGTCGGAATTTGTAGAACTGCTGCGACGGTTTTCCGACGACACGGAAAAGCCGGTCCGTTTTCAATTTACAACAATTTTATTGCCGGAGGTAAAACATGAACCTGAACATTAATTGGACTACCTTTATTGTGCTGACAGCCCTCGGAATTCTCGGCAGCCTAGCAATTATTCCCTATTCAAGTGCCCTGCAAAGTGGAATCGAGATGAATGCAAGAATGCGGATGCTCAGCCTGCTGCAGGGGATTGTGCTGGTAGCCATCTCAGTATTTGTCGGTATGATTGCGTCAAAACCGCTGGGCTTCAGGATCGGCACACCCCTTTCCGAAATGCCGGTACCCGTTCTGGCAGGAATAGCAGCGGGCGCAGTCATTGTGCTTATCGAGCTTTTTCTCTTTACCCCCCATCTGCCGGAGGCTTTAAAATCTGCCGCGGCCGGTACGAATCTGCCGGTCTGGAAACGGTTCTTAGCCGGGTTTTACGGGGGAATTAACGAAGAACTTTTAATGCGGTTCTTTCTCCTTTCCGGCTTGCTGTGGCTCGTTACCCGGATATGGCATACACCGGGAGGCGCGCCGATGCTCGCGGCTTTTATCATTATCAATGTGTTGGTTGCCGTCATATTCGGTCTCGGCCATCTGCCGGCTACCAAAATGCTTACCCCCATTACCCCGCTGCTGGTGGTGCGGGCAATTGTCCTCAATTCGGTTGCGGGCATTGTCTTCGGCTGGATCTACTGGCGCTACGGGCTTGCGGCAGCGATGGTATCTCACTTTTTTGCTGATATGGTCCTCCACGTTGCGGCACCGATTATTACAAAAGCCGCTGGCCTCGCCGCGGTATAGGAGCCTAACCATGGACCTGAAACCCTTCCGCCTCGAGCGGTACTTCGCTGAATATGAATTTACAACACCGTATATCCTCTGCGCGTCCGACTGTGAAAGCATGTCGGTAGGGGAGCTGCTGGATTTGGAAAAATCAGCGGCGGACCGGTTTCCACGGCTTCGCCTCGGCTACACCGAATCGCGGGGGGGCATCGAACTTCGGAAAGAAGTTTCAGACCTGTACGGACAGATCACCCCGGAGCAGGTCCTTGTCCACAGCGGGGCGGAGGAGGCGATTTTCGGTTTCATGAATGTTCTCCTCTCTCCGGGGGACCATATCGTGGTGCATACCCCCTGCTACCAGTCCCTGACCGGCGTGGCGGAGGGTATCGGCGCCGCGGTCAGCCGCTGGGAGGCTGTGCCGGAAAATGGCCGGGGCCTCGACCTGCAGGAACTTGTCCGCCTTCTCCGGCCGAACACGAAAGCGGTTGTCGTCAACTTCCCCCACAACCCGACGGGCTTTCTGCCTGGCCGCCGGTTTATAGAAGAGCTTTCGAGACTGTCGGATAAACGGGGTTTCGTTGTCTTTTCCGACGAAGTCTACCGGGGACTGGAGTACCGGGACGAAGACCGTCTCCCTGCATTTGCCGACATCAACGAAACAGCCGTTTCCTTAGGGGTGATGTCGAAAAGCTTCGGACTGGCGGGACTGCGGATCGGCTGGATTACGACACGGAACAGCGGCATTTATGAAAAGATGGCCGCGTTCAAGGACTACACCACCATCTGCGCCAGCGCACCGAGCGAGTTTCTCTCCGCCCTCGCCCTGCGCTGCCGGGAACCGATCGTAAACCGGAACCGGGCCATTATCGCGGGGAACCTCGACCGTCTGGATACATTTTTCGCCGAGTTCCCGGACCTTTTTGAATGGCGGCGGCCGGATGCGGGGCCGATTGCCTTTCCCCGGTATACAGCGGGTCCCGTCGACGTATTCTGCAGTAAACTGCAGCGGGAGGCGGGAGTGCTGCTCCTTCCCGGCACACTGTACGGTGACGCCGGCAACTGTTTCCGAATCGGCTTCGGCCGGGCTGACCTGCCGGAAGGGCTTAGTATGCTGAAAAAATATCTCGTCCGGCAGCGGGGAAAATCAGCTTGAGCGGCCCTCATCGCCACTTTTATATCTCCTTCCGTAAAGATTCGCAAAGGGCGTCATCGCCAGCGATGTCCGGACCAGGCCCTCATCAACATTCTTGTCTTGATTTCGCTCCCGCGATCCGGCCCGTTTACAGTAAGCAACGAAAAACCTGAGCCGTTTCTTCATCTGCCTCGTTTCGATATGAAAATGGACGCCTGTATGCGTACTGGTTCCGTCTAATCGCTGCCAGACTTTTGATGACGGTATAAGAAGCTGCTCATCAAAATCGGAAAAGTGCAGCGGATACTGCCCCGCCCCCTCCATACAGCCGGCCTCATGCTCCAAGCAGCATCCGGAACCTGAGATGTTGGTTATCATCCCGCTTTTCCGGCCGGAAGCCTCGTCCCAATATACCCAGTGGGAAAGGGTGAGCCGGGGACACGATCTTCTGTCATCCGGGACCTCGCCGGCACCTGACAGTTCCCGAAGGCTCTGTAGTACCGCCTCCAGGCCGTGGAGCTCCGCTTCCCGTAGTTCGGTAAACTTCATTCCCCAGCCGGGAAACGGCTGTTCGGCCCGCCGGACCACCCTCGCTTTTACGTGGAGCCGTATATTGCGGAGACGTATTTCCAGCGGCAGGTCCGCGCTCCGCGGAAGGTCAATCGATGTAGAAAGAAAACAGCCGCCTAAAGAGATGTCCCGGACAGCCGCGCGCACAGCCGCAGCACCGTCCGCGGAACTGCCGACTGCCGGTATGGAAAGAATACCGTAAAAATCGAGCTGATACCGGGGTTCAGACTCCCACCACCGGAGGCGTGGATTGAAATAAGGCGCGATAACTTCCCGCCGGAACAGCAGTGCCGCGCCCCCGAAAAGAAGCGCGTTATACAAGAGCAGGGCGGGAAAAGGCTGCATCGGATTCCGCAGATATCCGTACAGGTTGTAGCCGATAAGGACGGCGGAGGACCCGAGAAAAATCCACCAGCCCGGTTTCCGGACGGTAAAAATGGCGGCAGCATTTACAAAATAGAGGGAAAGGACCAGCCAGTCACCGGCCTGCAGACGGCGGAGAATCCCCCCCGGCCCAATGAGGGGGACCATGTTCATCCAGGCGTTGAAAAAAACAATGCCGAAGGGTGAGATCAGGTAGATCAGAGAGAGCAGGATAATTGTCCACGGTTTCCGCGGCACGATTAACTCCTTTTTATATTGCAATAACCATAATACCTGATTTATAGTATAGCAAGAATGAAAGGTTTTGTGTGCGTCCTTTTTTCCATTTTTACCTTCGCCTCCTGTTCCATGCTCGTTTTAGACGGTGAAATTCTTTCACAAGATAATAACAATCTGCTCATCGTTGTGGAAAACGGCTTGCGGGACGAAATTGCTCCGGACCTCGCGCGGTACCGGGAAGATCTCTCCGCGGACGGGACCACTTCCGAGGTCCTCCATTATTCAGGCGAAGCCCCGCGGCTCCGGACAACTTTGCAGCAGTATTCCGAAGGGTTGTGGGCAGTGTTTTTCATCGGGGATATCCCGGCCGTTTATTTTGAACAGGAAATTGAAGAAGGCTACGAGCAGTTTCCCGTCGACCTTTATTTCTCCTCTCCCGACACCGAATGGAGTGACGCGGACGGCAACGGCATATACGACGGCCATACCGAAATTTCGGTTACCGCGCCGGTATCGAGACTGATGGGCACGCCGGGAGAAATCGCGGCCTACTTTCAGAAAAACCACAACTACCGGTCCGGCGAACTGTGCTACTCCGACAGTGCCCTCATTTTTAAAGACGATGACTGGAGCACCTACCGCCGGGGGAAGGATTTCGGACTGTCCAGTTTAGTTGCAAATGTTACGCTGGTTGAAGATCCGCCCGACACGCTGAAACCCGCGTATGTGGAAGAGGTAACGGGGAATTATCGGTATGTGTATCAGTGGATCCACGCCGTGCCCTACAGTTTGTATATTCAGGAAAATGATGAATATAAAGCCGTCACCGTACTCGATGTGAAGCGAGAACCCCTTAAGAACGGATTTTACAATCTCTTTAACTGCAAAGGTGCTCGGTTTTCCGAAGACAACCTGGGAATGGCATATCTCACCGCTACGGAAGGCGGCCTTGCTGCCTTAGGTTCTACAAAAGTAGGCGGCAACTTTGAACCGCTGGAGTTCCACCGCAGCCTTTCCGCGGGCTTAAGCTGGGGAAAGGCATACATGAACTGGTACAACCAGACCGGTGTATACGACGATTCCTGGTATCTGGGAATGGTGATTTTAGGCGACCCCACCCTGAAAGTACTTCCCGCCGCGGCCGAAAGCCGGAACGTAAAAGGCGGGTCCGCTTTATCGGAGCTGGTCCCGCCGAGCGATGAAGAAAAAGCGAAACATCTGCAAAACCTGCTGCAGTTTGATGAAATACAGCAGAGATAGGCTGTGAATAGTAACAACGATATAATCGAGTGGCTACTTGAAAGCGATGTCTCTATTCAATACCAGGCCTGCGGATATCCCGAAAGACGAACGGATGGACGACGCCCTGGAAGTACTCCGCCGAAAGCGGCGCTCCGACGGAAAATGGCCGCTGCAGGCGAAACACCCCGGAAAAACCCACTTCGATATGGAAGAATCCCGGGCCCCGAGCCGCTGGAATACCCTCGTAGCGATACGGGTTTTACGGAAATACAATTCGTCCTTTTTTAAGGGACAGGACAAATAACAAAATTCGCCGCTTGCGGTAAAAATTGACAAACACCCCTTTATTCTATAATATTTTCCATGAAAAAAATGGCTGAAAAAAACGACGATACCGAAGCAGTTGACAGATACAAGACCATTTTTGCCGTTACCAGTGTCGGGATAGGGATTACCGATGAACAGGGCAGGCTCGTTGAGTGCAACGACGCTTTTACGGATATGCTCGGATATTCCCGGGACGAACTGTACGGTAGGACGATTCAGGAGTTTAACCATCCGGACGACGTCCTTCGGGAAGAAGAGACCGTCCTAAGCCTTACGGAACAGAATCCCCGGACCCGTTTAGAGAAGCGTTTTATTAAAAAAGACGGCGGCGTCCTCTGGGCGGACCTGACGATTTCCGCCGTTTTTCAGAAAGACCACCCCCCGTATTACGTGGGCATTCTTACCGATATTACCGAGACCAAACGTACCCGGGAAGCTATGGAGCGTTTCCGGACCGCCATGGACAACAGCTCGGACCAGATATTCCTTATTGACCGGACCACCATGAAATTCATCGATGTGAACAATACCGCCTGCTCCGCCCTGGAATACACACGGGAAAAGCTGCTCTCCTTAGGGCCCCAGGACATCAAACCGGAATATACTCTTCAAAGCTTGACGGACGAACTGGATAATTTTTTACAGGACCCCTCCGAAACGGGGATTATCGAGACGATACACCAAAGTAAAACGGGAAAACAGATACCCGTTGAGGTCCGCCTGCGGACCTTTGAAACGCCCGGTACTACCTATATCATCGCCGTTGCGCGGGACATGACTGAGCAGAGGCGGATTAGAAGTGAACTGGAAGCGGCGAACCGGCGGTTTCTCACCATCCTTCAGTATATCAATGTAGGAATTCTTGTTATTGCCAGGCACAGCCGGGAAATACTCTATGTAAATCCCTACATACAGTCTTTCTATCCGGCCCCCCTGGAACATAAACTCTGTACCGAGGTCCTCGGCTACAAGGAGGACATCTGCCCCCAATGTCCGGTACTGTTCACCTCCGACGAGACGGAAAAAACGGAGAACCAATTTATCATCTCCGAGTATTATCTGCCGGAGTTGGAGAAATACTTCCTCGGACAAGTCAGCCCCGTCCGCTGGGTGGATAAACAGGAAGCGGCTTTGCTGATCCTTACCGATATAACCCCCATGAAGGAGATAGAGCAGCTGAAGGACGACATCGGGCGGATAACCAGGCACGACCTGAAAAATCCTTTAACCGGTATTCTCGGGGGGGTCGAGCTGCTAGTAATGGATAGCGATGCCGGTCTTACGGAGGAGCAGAAAGAGTATATCGAAATGATCGAAGAATCCGGAAAGCGGATGCTTGCAATGATCGATGAATCCATGGGGCTGTACAAAATGGAGAAGGGGCTCTACGAGGTACAGCACGAAGAGATCAATCTGAAAGAGCTCCTGGAGAACATTGTAGAGGAACAACAGTCGGTTATCCACGGACAGGGAATACAAGTGACCTTTGAACGGACACCCTCTTCGGAAAGACCCGAAGGCCCCATTAATGCCCGGGGTGAGCAGCTTCTCTGTTATTCGCTGTTTTCAAATATTATCAGGAACGCCCTGGATGCCTCAAAAAAGAACGACCATGTCAAAATCTTCCTGGGAAAGGACAAAGAGGGTTGGGTGGATGTGTCCGTCTGGAATCGGGAAGAGATCCCCGGAGAAATACGGCAGAATTTCGGCCGGAAGTACAGCACCTGGGGGAAAGCCCGGGGGACCGGGCTGGGAGTGTACAGCGCCCGGCTGATGACGGAAACCCAGGGCGGAACGTTTTCCTGGGATTCTTCAAAAGAGGCCGGCACCACCATACGGATCAGCCTGCCCGCCGCGGGGAGAAGTTTCCTGAATTAGAGTAAAATCAATAAAGCATTCATCTTGTTCCTCAACCGTATTGTTGTAATTTTTACCGTACCCCTGTCGTCCTCTATATATCTGCCCGAGGTTTTCGATGGACAAAAAGCCGGATTTTTCTTATTGTATTCTCATGGGATGCGAACGGGAAAATCTATATATTCCAAACGAATGGCTTGAAGAATTCGAAGCGGCTGCGCGGCGTCCTTTAGCGCAGCGGTGGAAATATGCATTTATTCATACCTACAAACCGGTATTAGACGACGCAGATTACCGTTCCTTCGATAGCACCGCCGAATACCGCCGCTGGTGCGACGCGAACCTCCCGGATTGGCTTGGTTATGGCAGTATTTGAATACCGGCAGGCGGAAGAGATTCGCGACGCATTTAAGCGTTATAATGTGGAATATCTATTTATAGGCAAGTCGGGCGCTATCCTTATAGGGTTTCCGGATACGACGCAGGACGCCGATATTTTCGTAAAAAAAGGCGCCGCAAACGGAAAATCTCTTGTTTCAGCCCTTAAAGAAATTGGTTTCGAATTGACAATCGATCAGGAGAACGACATTGTACGGGGGAAAGATTTCGTGCAGCTTAAAAACGGACCTTTTGACCTCGACCTTATTTTCGCCCCCGATGGAATCGAACGGTTCGAAGACGCATTCGAGCGCCATATTGAAATAGAAGGGTTTCCGGTTTGTCACATCGATGACATAATAGCGAGCAAAGAGGCGACGGGCCGCGTAAAGGACCGGGAATCCCTTCCCCGCCTGAAATCGTTTAGGGAATACTGGATACGGAAAAACCGGGGTAAAGATTAGGGGTAAATCATGTCCTCGAGATCAGCCCCGGCCAAAGGAAGGTAGAGGATTTCATACATCACGTTCTTGTATTCGTATTTCCAGCGTTTGCCGTAATCCGTTCTTTTTGTTCCGCCGCTTCCATCTCTGCTTCTTTTAGTTTGTGGTACACTTCACTAAAGCTGAAGCCGCCTCCTTTGAGAGCAGTTCCAGTAGGCTTTGCCTTAAGCACTTTTTCTTGCTTCTGCGGCTTCAGCAACACCGTAAGCCCCCTATGGGGGCGCCGCCCACAAACAACCTGCTTTGCAGGTTGTTGTTGATTTTCAAAATTCAGCCGCTCATATGCTTCGTAACTCAAGACGCGCGTCCGCGACGGCGGCACCCAAATAATTGGTGTCATCGAGCGATTGTGAGAGGCCGCTTGTACTCGTTGCCATCGTTGTTTTACCGAATCATCAAGGTTTCGAATGGTTATGGTTGCCATAACATACTCCTTGTGCGTGCAATGAATGCATTGATTACAATATAGTGCGGGCAATTGTTACCATCAAGTCTTTCCTGCTCCCACCCCGCTCGGGAGGAAAATGGAAGGCATCATCATTACACAAGTCCAGCAAACATCTTATTTTTTAGGCGGTCTTTTAGTTTTCCTGATTTTTTAACAATTGAAAATAAGGAATCCGCAAGAGTATCCCGAAGGCATTGTACTGCAGATATGATCCGAAGATAACATGCAAATCAACTTCCTCATGCGTATAAGGGGAGATCATTTTGTATTCATCCATCCTGGTAAATATACTTGCCCTCTTCTTCTCATTGGTTTTTAGGAGTTTTTGCATACAGTTATACATTTCCTCTTCCCAGGGTAAGAGTTTTCCCTCTCTCCGTTTCTTTTCCAAATTTTCTAATACCTTAATAAATGCGTGTTTGAGGAGAAAGAAAAAATTCGTTTTTGCATGTCCTGCCAAAAGATGCTGAAAAAAATCGAAGGCAAACTCCTTCCGGAGATTAAGAGCATAACTACTGGTAAAGTTCGCTTGATCCTCATAAATGTTTTCCAGGGCCTCATCAAACATATCGAATACTTCTTCCTTATCCTCTATTACTCTTCTAAATCCCTGAAGCATTACCCTAAACCATATGGCCAGGATTTGAGATCCGCTAAGTTGAAAGAAATACTGTTTTGCTTTTCGCTCGCCGGTTTCGTCATATTCGTTTTGCCAAACCATGTCTTGAAATACCTTTATAAACAGACTTAGCTTCTGATTTCTTGATTCCTTTCTAACTTCATCAATTGTATTGTGTGTAATACGACTAACCCTGAGCTCACATTGACTATTCAAAGTTTCATCTTTTTTATAATGGGAAAAATAGTGTGTTTCTTTGCCTAACTGTTTTCTCAATACCTTGAAAACAGGCTCTTTACAAACGGCGCATACAATTTGAAAGGATTTACAATCCTCATATTCAATACTCGCCGGATCGATATATTCATGGAGAAAAAGGCTATACGCTGTTTTCATTGAATCAACACTCACCGTCCTGTCTGTTCGGATCCTTCAACGCATAGGTCTCCCATGTAAAACAAAAGTGTGGACTACTCATGACACTTTCTTACTTTCGCTTA
>CAYTSI010000074.1:0-15343 GCA_964440465.1 uncultured Spirochaetales bacterium | reverse complement strand
GGAATCCTGGGAGTGGACACGGAAGGCCTTGGAGCTGCTTTATCCGAAAGCCTACGCCCATACGGTGGAAACGGCGGCGGAAGAGAACGGTATCGATCCGTGGATGCTTTCGGCATTAATCCGCGAAGAGAGTTACTATGATCCCGAAGCTGTTTCCCGCGCGGGGGCCGTGGGACTGTCTCAGCTGATGCCCGCAACCGCCGAAGAAACGGCCCGCCGAATGGGATTGGCAGACCCCGATTTACGGGACCCCGAAGATAATGTCACCGTTGGCGCGTATTATTTTGCCTCACTCCTCAGGCGGTTCGACGAAAACCCCCTCTACGCGGTATGCGCCTACAACGCCGGCCCCGCGAGGATGCGGAGGTGGGCGGCGGAATATAAAAATCTTCCGGCACCGCTTCTCGTAGAGGCCATCCCCTTTACTGAGACCAGGAACCACGCGAAAAAGGTACTTGTCTCGACCGTCGTTTACGGGTACCTTTACGGCGGTCGGGACCCGAAAACGGCAATACAACACTATTTTACAGGACGGCAGGAATGACAATACTTCAGGCAATTATCTTAGGGGCCCTGCAGGGAATTACGGAGTTCTTACCCGTTTCCAGCTCGGGACACTTGGTGGTCATGAAAAGCCTTCTTCATCTTTCGGAAATCCCCCCTCTGTTCGACGTCCTTCTTCACATTTCAACCTTAGCGGTGGTCTGTATTGTTTTTCGGAAAAAAATCGGTGCTGTTGCCGCCGCCCTCTTTCGGGGAACAGCAAAAAAACAAAAGGAAGGAGACCGGGAAAATATCAAGCTGTTTTTCATTATTATCGCCGCTACCGTCGTTACCGTTATCTGCGGATACGCAATTTCTTTTCTTCACGTCGAGAAAAGTCCGAAGATCGTATCCGTGCTGTTTATTGCAACGGCTTGTGTGCTCATCGGGACCCGATTTGTAAAGGGAGGCCGGGAATACGGCGATATCGGCCTGAAGGAAGGACTGTTTGTCGGGTTTGCCCAGGGGCTTGGTGTTTTTCCCGGTATTTCCCGGTCGGGAATTACCATCTCCGCTTCTCTGTACGGCGGATTGTCCCGGGAAAAGGCGGGTGAGTTTTCCTTTCTTATCTCCATTCCTGCCATTATCGGGGCCTTTGTTGTAACGCTCCGGGACGCGGAAGCTCTCGGGGCCATGATCAGCGGCGGCGTACTGGCGGCGGGTATTGCAGCCTCGTTTGTTGTCGGTTTTTTTTCCCTCCTTCTCCTGCTGCGGCTGGTCCGCGGGGGGAGGCTCTACTTTTTCGCTTTGTATTTGGTGCCGCTAGGGGTAATCGGACTGATTTTTCTGTAAAACCCGCGTCTAAACGCATCATCCTTTCATGCCGATATACTAGGGAGGGAGGCCTCTGTTTTGCGCAGTGATAAGCTCAGTTTTTATACAGCCGCCGGATTTCTCATTATTGGAATTTTTCTCCTTGTAACGATTGTTCTGGCCATGGGGGGACCGGCATCGCCCGCGGCGGAATTTTTTTCCCGTACCGGTATGTTCCTGTATAACAGTTTCCTCTATCTTGCATTCTATGTGCCCCTCTATTTTTTCTGTTCGTCGATTATTCTTTTAAAGGACGATTTCCGAAAAGACCTGTTATTCGCGCTGAACATGGGAATTCTTCCCTTTCTTACCCTTTCCCTGGTACTCAGGGTCCTCCTCCGCCCCGAAACATCCGCTTTCCTCGGTAATTTTCGCGACTCCTTCGGCCCGGCGGGTGCCGGCATTCTCTTCGGTCTGCTGGCAGTTCTGGAAACGGTGCTTATTCTCCAGCTTACCCGCCGGTTGTTTCACGCCGGCAATACGGACACGCGTCCCGTTGGGACCGCCGCCGCTTCTGATGACGGCGGCCGGAAAGAATTTGCCCTGCCGCGGGAAGGGGACCCCGTAATGGACCTGCGGCTGTTTCACCGTCACGGGAACGGACCGGAACCCGGCGGGGAAATCGAAGAACTGCAGCCGGCGGAAACGGGGGCCGACGCGGTTTCCGCCGCCGGCGTGATTTCCGCGGACCTCACGGCCGAAGCTGTGCCTCCGGAGGGGGCGCCCTTCGAGCAGCCGACGGCCGTTTTCCAGACGGGCGGGGAACACTTCGACGATGATGAATACGACGGCGATGAATACGGCGGCGGGCCGGAAGCGGTGGAAGCAATACCGGCCGCGGTATATGAGCTTTCCCCGGATGATCTGTTAAGCGATTATCCCGACGGGCAATACTGGAAAATCGACCGGGAAACCCAGGACGCGGGCGATATTCTCCGGCACACCTTAGAAGAGTTCAAAATTCAGGCTGAAGTTACGGGAATACGTAAAGGTCCTGTTATTACCATGTTCGAGATCCTTCCCGCTCCCGGCGTCAAGCTCTCGAAAATTGTCAACCTCTCCGACAATATCGCCCTCCGCCTCGCGGCGTCCAGCGTGCGTATTGTCGCGCCTATTCCGGGGAAACACGCGGTGGGTATCGAGGTGCCGAACAAAAAACGGTCCATCGTTTCTTTTAAAGAGATGCTCGGCGACGAAGCGTTCCAGGACGATGACTACAACCTGCCCATCGTTTTAGGCAAGGACATTACCGGGGAGGGGCAGATTATCGACCTCACCCAGACACCTCATCTGCTGATTGCCGGTGCAACCGGCTCCGGAAAATCGGTGTGCGTTAATTCCATTATCTGTTCCCTCTTGTTCGGCAAATCGCCGAAGGAAACACGTCTGCTGCTTATCGACCCGAAAATAGTGGAGTTGAAGCTCTACAACGACATCCCCCACCTGCTGACGCCTGTTATAACCGAACCGAAGCGGGCGTTCCAGGCGCTGCAGTACTGCCTGTACGAAATGGAGCGGCGCTACGCGCTTCTCGATTCCCTCGGCGTGCGGGACATCTCGGCATTCAATAAAAAAATCGGCAAGAAACATCTGACCGCGGAAAAACTTCCCTATATCGTTGTTATTATCGATGAGTTTGCCGATTTAATGGCAACCAGCGGAAAGGAACTCGAGTCCACCCTGGCCAGGCTGGCGGCGATGTCCCGGGCGGTGGGGCTGCACCTGGTCCTTGCAACCCAGCGGCCGTCTATCGATGTCATTACCGGTCTCATTAAGGCGAACATCCCCTCCCGGATTGCCTTTATGGTGGCGAGCAAATTCGATTCCCGCATTATTATCGACTCGATCGGGGCGGAAAAACTGCTCGGAAAGGGGGACATGCTCTTTACCTCTCCCTGGGAGCCTTTCCCGGTACGGATGCAGGGGGCATTTCTTTCCGACGAGGAAGTTGTAAGCATTACAGATTACGTGAAAACCTTAGGCGAACCCGATTATATCGATGAAGAAATATTCAGCAATGAAGGTGACGGGGACCGGGACCTCTTTGGCGAGGGCATGGATGATCCGCTGATCGACAAGGCCGTGGATATTGTCGTAACGGCGGGCAAAGCTTCGGCCTCGTATTTACAGCGGCGGCTGAAAATCGGCTACAACCGGGCGGCCCGGCTTGTGGAGGACATGGAAGCGAGGGGCATCGTCGGTCCGCAGAACGGAAGCAAACCCCGGGAAATTCTCCACATACCCGATTAAATTAACAATTTATAATATTCAATCTTGACAATCCCTTTCCCAAAACTATAATGGGTGTATGCCGGAAGTAAATGTTGAACAAATAAAGCGTGCCGCTCGAAACTCCCTGCCCCTCTCCATTAAGACCTATACACTGCCCCACGATACGGAAGTGTATCTGGAGGAGGTGCTGGGGTTTTTTCTCAGCGAGTTTGGGCAGGACAAGATTAAAGACCAACTGGCCTACTGTATGCGGGAACTTGCCGTTAACGCAAAAAAAGCAAACACTAAGCGTGTTTACTTTACGGACAAAGGTCTTGAAATCGGAAAGAAAAACGATTATGAAGCGGGAATGGAAAACTTCAAAGAGGAAACTCTCGGGAACATCGACTATTACCTGCAGAAACAGAAAGAAGCAGGACTTTACGTAAAAGTTGTGTTTCGCACCAAGGCAAACACCTTTCATTTGTCGGTCCACAATAACGTGGAGATATCCAAAAAGGAACAAATGCGGGTGTATGACCGGATTGCACGGTCCCGGGCCTTTGAGTCGCTGGAGGAGGCGTTTTCCACGGTTTTAGACGACTCGGAGGGCGCCGGTCTCGGTCTCGTTATTCTTGTGCTGATGCTCAAGAAAATCGGGCTTACCGAAGACTCTTTCGATATCGACGCGCGGAACGGGGAGACCGTGGCAAAAATCAGTGTTCCCTTCGGGGATGTCCATGTGGAAACCCTCGAAGCCCTCACACAGCAGATTGTCCGGGAAATCGACCGATTGCCGCAGTTTCCCGACAATATCGTTTTTATCCAGCAGCTGATCAACGATCCGGAATCGGAAATTACCGATATCGCCCGGCAGATCAGCATGGACCCGTCCCTTACGGCGGACCTGCTGAAGGTCGTTAATTCGGCGCAGTTTATGCTCCCGAAACGGGTGGACAATATTGTCGAAGCGGTAAAACTCTTAGGGCTGCGGGGACTCAAGAACCTGCTGTATTCCTACGGTACCCAGAAACTGCTGGACAAGGGCCAGGAGCAGCTGTGGCAGCATTCCTACAAAACCGCTTTCTTTGCCTACAATCTCGCGAAAAACCTTCGCAAGAAGGACCTTCTCGACGATGCCTATGTCGGCGGCATCCTGCACGATATGGGAAAGATTATTTTTTCCTCCACCCATCCCGAACTGCTCGATAAAATTGCAAAGTTCGTAAAAGACCGGGACATAAAACGGAATTTTATCGAAGATCTCTCCGCCGGGCTGAACCACGCGGAAATCGGAGGGATGATCGCGGAAAAATGGAATTTCCCCGAAGTGTTGGTGGAGGCCATTAAGTATCATCATGAGCCCGATTTATGTTCCGAAGAGAACAAAGGGGCCGTTTATACCGTCTATCTGGCCAATGCCCTCTGTAATATCGAAGCCGAGCAAATTGCCTATGAGCACATTGAAAAAAAGGTGCTGAACTTTTTCGGTTTGAAAACCGAGGAGCAGTTTATCTCCATTCACCAGCGCCTTGAGGCGGCCTTCGAGCGGGAACAAGAAGTGGAATAGGGTAAAAATTACAGCAAAACGGTTGACCTTTTGTGTTTTATATAGTAATATTTTAATATATAAAATTTATAAATACAGGAGGTTATAGATGTCGATTGTCGTTTATTCTACTCCGACGTGCGGATACTGCAATAAGGCGAAACAATATTTTAAAGAAAAACAGATCCCTTTTACCGAGTATAACGTTGCCGTCGATCAGCGCAGGGCTGAAGAGATGGTGCGGAAATCGGGCCAAATGGGCGTTCCCGTTATCGACGTAAACGGCCGGATCATTGTCGGCTTTAATCAGCCCGAAATAGAACGGGCCCTGCGAAACTAAAGCGTACCCGTTATACGGGAATACCACGCGTGCATAAGGATACCAAAGGCAACCGAAACGTTGAGGGAGCCCTTTACACCGGCGGTGGGAATGGAAACCCTCCCGAGGCCCGCCGCGGCAATTTCCGCGGCTTCCGGGCTTATTCCCAGTTCTTCGGAACCGAGAATAACGGTCCCTTCCGCGGGAAACGGAAACTTTTCCAGGGGGGTCCCGCCGGTTTCCAGCGCGAATACGTTGTTCATGCCGCCGCGGCCCCCGATTTCACGCTGTTCCCAGGGGATGACGCCGGTGCACCCCATCGCGGTCCGCCGCACCCGTTTGTGTTCCGGCGTAGGGACCGACGGGGTTAGGTAGATTTTTTCTACCCCGAAGGATTCGGCCGTCCTGAAAATGGAGCCCACGTTAAAGGGGCTCCGGAGGTCTTCCAAAAAAACGGTAAACGGCAGGACGGTGCGTTTGTCCGCTGCCAGTCCGCCGCGGTCGGTGTCGAAGAAATCCCAGTCGGCGGGTTCGATGCCGAAATACTGCTGCAGTCCCGTGCGGACGTCGTTGCACAGCCGTCGTAAGCCCTCCGGCTCCGTCGCGGGGGAAGCGGCCGTCCGCAGGAGAAGGTCCTCCCGGGACATTTTTTCCCGCAGCCAGGCGGGGAGCTTCGGTTCTTCCGCGAGAATATTCAGTATATGCCCGAGATATTCCGTATCTACCGGCCCGCGGGCAGCCGAAGGGGGGGAAAGCCGGTATTCCATGTCCTGAATGATGGTGATAATTTTCCGCAGACGGGTCTTCCTCGGGAGTGTTTTCAGCTTTGCAATGCTGATCATGCCGCTGTTCCCTCCCGGTGCTAATACGCCCGTTCGAGGAGGTTGTAAATATCTTCCTCGGAAACGGGAACGGGGAGATACGCCGTCCCCTCGAGGCCGCGAATATTGGGAATACACGCGGCGATTTTCGGAAAATCGATCTGCAGGGCGTGGAGCCGCATGGGCAGCCGCATTGAGGCAACGGTGTACCGGGTAAAATCGATGAACTCGGTGTTGCTGCGCAGGGGGCTGCCGAGTTTGTCCTCCTGGACCGTTTGAACGAGCTGAAAAATGCGGTCGGGAATAACAGTATTCGACCATTCCAAAATATGCGGCAGAAGGATCGAGGCAATCCAGGAGTGGGGCAGTGAAAAGCGGCCTCCTAGAACCAGGGACATCGCGCTTCCCAGGCCGTAGGAGGTGGAGGCAAGGCCTAAGGCGGTAAGGTAACCGAATTGGGCCGCCTTTTCCCGGTATTCAATATTTTTGGGCTCCAAAACCGCCGATTTCATCAGAAACAGCAGGGGTTTACACACCTGCAGCAGCAGGGTGTCGGAGAGGAAGGAACTTTTTTTAGAAATAAACCCTTCAATTGCCAGGAGCAGTGTATCGAGAAGTGTCGTCGCGGTAAATTTCGGGCTTAACGAGAGGGTAAGTTCCGGGTCGGTAATAACCGCGTCCGGATATAAGCCCAGGGTGCAGACGGTCCCTTTTCTGTTCCGGCTGTCTACGAGAAAAGCCCGGTCGGTGTACTGAAAGGGATTTCTACAGGTCGTCGATACTTCAAAATAGGGCAGACCGCCTTCCCGGGGAGGTGCTCCCGACAGCAGTTCGTCAATGTCCTGGCCGGACCCGGCGGTTTTTGCCGCGCTCTTCGCGATGGAGAGGGCGTGGACCCCGCCAAGGCCGATTACCATTTGGGATTTACTGGAAAGGGCAAGGGCCGCGGCGTTTTGAACGGCGCCGCTGGTGGTGGTGTTGTTAATTTCGCTGAAAATGATGCTCTTCATTTGATGGGCCCGCAGCACTTCCTTCACCCGGTCGATACTGCCGTATTCCGTCAGGGACGATTCGGCCACGATAAGGGCCCGGTCCCCCTGTTCCGCCGCCAGGGACCCGAGGCGGTTGAGACTGCCTGTTCCGAATATTGATTTTGAAGGCACATACAGCCAGGTTTCAGCCATTTATCCTCCGTTGCCGCCCTTTCCGCCATAAAAAAAGGCAGAGATTTCTATCATATCTCTGCCTGTAAAACATTTCAATAAGATTGAGGAGGGCTAGATGTTGAACATCTCCATAATATTTTCGGCCGTCGATTCAATAACACGGTCATTGATGTAGGACGGATCTTTCAGTTTCTCCTTTACTTCGGCAATTCTGTCCTGCCGTACATCCGCGGAGGCTTTTACACTTTCAGCTGCCTTATACAGCTCTCCCATACTTTTCGCTTCCGCGGAAACGCTAATAGAGTCTTTTTTGTCGCTTTTTGACGTTTTGTCCGTCTTTTCCGTCTTGTTGTACTTGGAGACGGGATCGACCGGGCCTAATCCTTCAATCGTCATCTCTCATCCCTACCTTCATTTTCAATATCGGCACCTACAGTATAACCATTAACCATTTTTATTTCCAGTGATAAAAAGGGAAAATTCTCCCCTGACCCCCGAATTTTTCTCCAAATGTTCAATCAGCTCCGACGGGGTCCCTGTTATTATCTCTTCATGCAGTTTTGTCATTTCCCTTCCTATGCAAATTATCCGGTTAGTAGCTAGATCGGCAAGTAATTCTAAAAGTTTTACTATTCTATGGGGACTTTCATATAAAATGATGTTTTCCTCCCGGGCAAGGAGCTCCTTCAGCCGCTTTTCCCGTTTTCCCCGTTTCGGGGAGAGAAATCCGTCAAAGGTATAGCTCCTTCCGGGTATTCCCGCCGCGCTTATCAGGGCCGCCGCCGCGCTGGGGCCGGGTATCGGTATAACCCGGTGTCCCGCTTCCCGGGCCTTTCCGATAATAAGCGCTCCGGGGTCGCTTATCCCGGGGGTCCCGGCATCTGTTGCATAGGCGACGCTTTTTCCCGCCTCTAAAAGGCCGAGGACCCGTTCCACCGCCGCCTCCCCGCTGTTCGAATGGCAGCTTACAAGCTTTTTTTTTATATCATACGCGGCAAGGAGCCTGCCGGTGTGCCGTGTGTCTTCGCAGGCAACGGTATCCACCGTCTTCAGGACTTCGACGGCCCGGAAGGTAATGTCTTGCAGGTTACCGATGGGCGTTGCTACTACGTACAGAACGGACATGGGTCAAGCCTATCCGAAAGCCGTAAAAGGAACAAGCAAGCGCGGGACTTTTACCCGTATTTCCTGTATAGTTTCCGGTATGGAGGACCCCCGCTTTACCATCGGTCTGCTGCTTATTACCATAGGATTCTGTGTTATCCTGCTGCTCCTCCTTTTGCTTGCCCGCCGCCGCCGGACCGTCGCCGTCCGGGAAGGGCCGCCGGCCGCCGACCCCGGTCCGGAGGCGGTCCGCCCCTGTCCTCTCTGCGGCACCATGCTGAAGCGGGGGGAGCGGGTAAAAACCACGGTATATTCCGGGACCCCCGACAGTATGGCCCATATATTCGGCTGTCCCTATTGTTATCCCCCCTCCGCCGATACAAGACGGACGTGCCCCGTGTGTAAAAAGGAAGTTGCCGATGACGGGTTTGTCGTTGCCCGGATGTTCGATGGGAAGGAAAAAAAACATGTCCATGTTCTCGGCTGCACCGGCTGCAGGAAGGTCCGCTAGACTATTTTTCGATGCCGGTACGGGCGTGTATCCCCCGGTCGAAATAGTGTTTTACGCATTTCATTTCCGTTACAAGGTCGGCCGCTTCAATGAGGTTTTTATGGGCGTTCCGCCCCGTAAGTACGAGTTCCGCCGCCGGGTGTTTATTAGTAATAAGCGTCAGCACATCCTCTACCGGAAGCAGCCCGATATCGACGGCAACGTTTATCTCCTCGAGGATGACAACATCGAATGTCCCCGATTCGGCAGCCTCCCGGGCCCGGGCAAAGCCCTCCCGGGCCCGTTCCTTGTCCGCTTCTGAAGGGTCGCCTATAATGAATTTTCCGCCGCCGTACTGTTCAACGGTAACGGCGTTTCCGAAGCAGGAAAGGCCTTTCAGTTCGCTGAATGTCCCGGTTTTTAAAAATTGACCGATAAATACCTTCAGGCCCGCTCCTAAGGCCCGCACCGTCAGCCCTAAGGCCGCCGTTGTTTTCCCTTTCCCGTTCCCGGTATATACCTGAACATATCCTTCTCGTTTTTTCATCCGTTCAGTATACCAAAACCGGGGCGCCGGGAACAGCAATATTGCAGGTCCCGGCAGAAAAAAAGGCCGCGTCTCTCCGTTTAAGAGACGCGGCCGGCAGGTTTTCCGTATTAACGCCGGTACAAGACCGGCGGTACGGGACGGGGGCTGTTAAAACAGGCCCTGCACTTTTCCCGTTGATGTGTCGACATCGATATTCCGGAAGGCGGGGTCCGAGGCCGTTCCCGGCATCAGTTTGATTCCTCCTGCTAAGGGTACGACAAATCCCGCGCCCTGATAAACCTGTACGTCCCGGATCGGCAGGGTCCAGTTTTTCGGACGTCCTTTCAAGGCCGGATCGTGGGAGAGGCTTAAGTGTGTTTTTACCATACAGGTCCCGAGTTTCCGCAGTTCCGGATTGTCCTGAATGGTCTTGATTTTCTGTTCCGCCTCGGGTGTGTAGGAAACGCCGTCGGCACCGTATACATTTTCCGCTATGAGGTCGATCCGTTCCTTCAGAGGGGTCGTTTCCTCGTAGAGGAACTTGAAGTCGACCTTTTCTTCGCAGGCCTCCACAACGGCGTTAGCCAGCTCTTCCGCGCCTTCACCGCCTTTTTCCCAGTGGGCGCTGACCGCTACGCGTGCGCCGGCTGCCTCCGCGGCCTTGCGGATTACATCAATTTCCTCTTTCGTGTCGGTGTAAAAATGGTTAATGCAGACAACGGGTTTAATCCCGCTCTGTTTTACCGTCTCGATATGGGCGAGAAGGTTTTCAACACCTTTTTCCACCAAGCCGGTGTTCTTTTCCTTGTATGCCTTGTCTAACGGTTTACCCGGAACAACGCTCGGCCCGCCGCCGTGCATCTTCAGTGCCCGGATGGTGGCAACGATAACCGAAACATTCGGTATCAGCCCGGAGAACCGGCATTTCAGGTTCCAGAATTTCTCGAAACCGATGTCCGCTCCGAATCCGCTTTCCGTTACGTGGTAGTCCCCCAGTTTCAGCGCGAGCCGGTCGGCGATAATGGAACTCTGGCCGATCGCGATATTTGCAAAGGGCCCCGCGTGGACAAGCACCGGCTGGCCTTCAAGGGTCTGCATCAGGTTCGGGTTAATGGCTTTGGCCATCAGCGCCGTCATTGCTCCGCCTACTTCCAGGTCTTCCGCGGTAACGGGGTCCCCTTTCTTGTTGTAGCCGACGACAATTTTCCCCATCCGTTTCCGCATGTCGGCGAGGTCGGTGGCAACGGCAAGTATCGCCATTACTTCGGAGGAGACGGTAATCTGAAATCCCGACTTCATCATAAAGCCGTCCATCTTTCCGCCGAGTCCGATTATCATTTCCCGGAGCGCCTGGGCGGAAAAGTCGATTGCCCACATCATGGCGGGGTTCCGGGGATCTATGTTCAGCCGTTTCAGGTTTTTCTTTGCCAGCGTTTCATCACCGTAGTTAAATTCGTGCTGCAGCCTGCTGGTCAGCGCGACCATAGCCAGGTTATGGGCGTTGGTAATCGCGTCGATATCGCCGGTAAGGCCCAAGCTGAAATCAGTCAGGGGAATACACTGCGCGAGCCCGCCTCCCGCGGCGGAACCTTTAATATTGAAAGTCGGACCTCCCGAAGGCTGCCGGATAGCTCCGATAACTTTCTTTCCAATTTTACCCAGGCCTTCCACCAGCCCCATTGTGGTGGTTGTTTTTCCTTCGCCTAAGGGGGTAGGGGTAATTGCCGTCACCTCGATGTATTTCCCGTCCGGCCGGTTCTGTAACCGGTCTAGGATGCTCATGTAGTCGAGTTTTCCGACAAAATGGCCGTACGGAAACAATTCCATCTTTTCCAGGCCAAGTCCGTCGGCAATGTCGTACACCGTTCTCATCCCGTCTTCGGCCGCTTCAGCAATTTCCCAATCCTTCATTTTCGTTGGATCTAATTTTGCCATAACACGCTCCTTTAGTTTTTTTTATCTTAGTATTTGTACCTATCACATTTTGTTCCAGGACGCAATCTAATTAATAACGAATTCACAAGATTGGTAATTTTTTACAAAACCTATTTATGAATGGGGGTTATACTGACAGTACATTAAAAAAAGCGGAGGCTGTTATGGGAAAGTTTGATTATTTTATTTCGGTGGCGGAGAATATACATTGTACGCTGATACGGAAAGTCGGCGGAAAATTTGCAAAAACCCTCGACGACGGTACCGGGGCCGTTATTTATTTTGAAAACGGGGAAGAGAAAAGTTTTCCCGTCCCGGAAAAGTATGTCCATTCCGACGATTGGAGAAACGGAAAGATAAAACATTTTTCCGCGGCAATGTGGCAGGGCTTTTACGGAGAAGGAGATGCCCGCGAAAAAGGTATCGAGTATATAAAATACTGGGCAAAAGAACAGGAAAAATACGGTGCAACCTATCAGGACATCAATGTAGATGAGTTCAGCACCGATACGGAGGAACGGATAAAGCTTATTCAGTTTGTCGCGGAGATCGTGCAGGGAGCATCGGACCTGCCGCTCAGTATCGACAGTTCGAATATTGACCTGCTGAAAGCCGGCCTCGACTCGTGTGATTTTTCCCGGGGTAAGGCAATGGTCAATTCCGTTTCCCTCGAGCGGATCGACGCGATCGAGACCGCCGCCGGTTTTGACACCGTCGTTATTGCCGGGGCCACCGGGGAAGAGAGCATGCCGAACACCGTGGAGGAACGGCTCGACAACTGTGTACGGCTTATGGACAAGCTTGAGCAGCACGGGTTTGAAAAATCCGACGTTCATTTCGACCCCCTTATTTTTCCCGTCAGCGTGGACAAAATGAACGGCGTAAACGTTATCGATACTATTAAAAAGCTCCGGGAAAAATACGGGTCCGGCATCCATTTCGCCCCGGGCTTGAGCAATATTTCCTATGGTCTTCCGAACAGGAAGCTGATCAATCAGGTCTTCACCTATCTTTGCGCGGAAGCCGGATTGGACGGCGGTATTGTCGATCCCCGGCACATCAACTTGAAAATGCTCAACGGAATCGATACTTCGAGCGAACAGTTTCTGCTGGCGAAGGACCTGCTCCTCGGGAATGATGATTACGGAATGAATTATATAAGCGCGTCGAGAGAAGGGAAGGTGTAATATGGCAGCGGAATTAATTAAAGGTACGGACATACGGGAAGAAATCCTCGAGGAAATAACGGAGGATGTGAAAAAACTGTCGGGAAAACACGGACGCCCCCCCGGGCTGGTTACCATTTTAGTCGGGGAAAATCCGGCCTCCATTTCCTACGTTACGCTGAAGGTAAAAACGGCAAACCGGGTCGGTTTCAAGGAAATTCAGGACAATCAGCCGGCGGACATATCCGAAGCGGACCTGCTGGCGTTAATCGATAAATACAACAACGATTCTACCATCGACGGTATTTTAGTCCAGCTTCCCCTCCCCGATCATATCGACGACAAGAAAGTACTCTATGCCATCGATCCGGACAAAGACGTGGACGGGTTCCATCCGGTCAATGTCGGCAGGCTGATGATCGGCGGGGACGAAGTGAAGTTTCCGCCCTGCACTCCGGCCGGCATTCAGGAGATGATTGTCCGGGCGGGCGTCCCCACCGAAGGCGCCGAAGTGGTCGTCGTCGGCAGGTCGAACATTGTCGGCAAGCCCATTGCCAATATGCTGCTGCAGAAAAGCCGCGGGGCGAACGCGACGGTTACCGTTATTCACACCAGGACCAAAGACATGGCGGCGCACTGCAAGCGGGCGGACATCCTCATCGCTGCCGCCGGAGTGCCGGACCTGGTAAAGCCGGAATGGATTAAGCCCGGCGCCTGTGTTATCGATGTCGGTGTAAACCGGGTGGGCGAACGGCCGAGCAAGAAGGACCCTCAGAAGATGGTTGCAATTTTAAAGGGCGATGTCGATTTCGACGCGGCAAAGGAGATTGCCGGATTCATCACGCCTGTCCCCGGCGGTGTCGGACCGATGACCATTACCATGCTGATGCGGAACACCCTGCGCTCATTTCAGTACCGGACGGGCGAGCTTTAGACGCGTCTGCCGTCCGCGGTAAAATACGCGTAATAATCTTCCCAGCTGTTGATGTTGATAAAAGACTCGCCGCCGGGGTCCGCGCTGCTGATACTCTCCTCCCCGGCGTAGAGGACTTCCGCGTCGGGGTAAAAGGAGCGTATTTTCTTCTCCCCCCGTCGCAGGCAGGGCCCGATATACTCCAGGCAGGCCGTTGAATATGCCGCGCACAGCGGTTCGATTCCGCCGTTTATACGCGGTACGACCGCGTCCGCCGGCCCGAGCATCCGGATAAGCAGCCGCGCGAGCCCGCCCCGGAGAAAAGGGGTGTCCGCCGTTGTTGCAAAAGCAGCCGCGTACCGGCACGCCTTCAGGCCCGTATACAAAGCCGCCAGCACCCCGGCATTCGGATAATCGTCCGTAACGGCGGCAACAGGCACGCCGCCGCTCCCCGTCGTTTTAGGACCGCAGTAAGGCGCGTATGTGCCGGGATTATTTGTAACGATAATAATCTCCGAAACTCCGGCATCTTCAAGGACCGATATTTTCCGGCCGATGAAAGTCGTTCCTTCTGCCGGGAGCAGCCCCTTCTCGGCCCCGCCCATCCGGCGCGCCGTTCCGCCCGACAAAATAACCGCCGAGGCCGCAAGCCGCCGGGGCTGTTCACCGGCAGCGCCGCAGTCACCCATTGTTCTCCTTTTCCTCCACGGTACGGACAATACGGGCAATCAGCTTCGGGTCGGATGCCTCCCCGTGTATATCGATTTTATGAAGGATTTTTTTTGCCGATGCCTTGTAGCGGGCCGGCCGGCCGGAGACCATAACGGCCACATCGGCATCGAGTACCTCTAAAGCATGGTTGCCCTCGAATATAATCCCCCGTTCCCCGGAAAGCGATCTAAGCGCCGCCTCGACCCCTTCCCGCAGCGCTTCCTCCCGCGACCGGACCCACACGACCCGGTCCGCCCCGGCATCGTAGTAACGCCGTGTATCTTTTCCTTCCGCTTTCAGCACGGCATCGGCCGTTTCCGCCACAAACGATTGTAAATCTTCGCTGCAGATCCCGCAGCTTTCTTCTTTTCCATGGGGACAGCGGTGCTTCCGCCCGGGCGCGCATATTGTCACCTTGCACACGCCCCACGTGCCGGGAAGTTTCCGAAGAAGATGCTCGATTAGTGTCGTTTTCCCCACGTTGCTCGTGGCCCCGGTAACGCTGATTGTTATCATTTCCTAAAGCATACCGCTAAACGGGGCTTTCCGCTACACCGCTGTGCCCCCCCGCCGGCATCCGCGGTCAGATAAAAAAACCGCCCACGCAAGCATGGGCGGTCTCCTTTTCTGAACAAACTTTCTGCTTATTCGGCCTTGATCTCGATTTTTTTCGGTTTTGCCTCTTCGGCTTTCGGAATTACAAGATTCAAAACGCCGTTTTTCATCGATGCTTCAATTTTTTCGGCTTTCACGTTTTTCGGAAGCATAAAGCTTCTGCTGAACTCCGCGCTTTTCCGTTCTTTCAGAACGTAGCCTTTCTTTTCCTCGTTCCGCTCTTCCTCTTTTTTCGAGGAGATGGTCAGCATATTGTTTTCGACGTTGATGTTCACGTCTTTTTCAGTCATACCCGGCAGTTCAGCTTCTAAGAAAAACCGGTCCTCGTCTTCCCGGACGTCGACCGCCGGAACAGTGCTCCGGTACGCGGGTCCGTCATCGAAAAACCTGTTTACAACCGCGTCAAAGTTTGTAAAAAGGTCGTTTTTCAGTGGTCTGTATTTTACTAAAGTACTCAT
>CAYTSI010000073.1:0-15630 GCA_964440465.1 uncultured Spirochaetales bacterium | reverse complement strand
AAAAAAGGCCTTCCGACAATCGAAAGGCCTTCGTATAACTTTTTTACATTCATAAGGTTCTGCAACCTTTGGGCGGTGAGGGACTTGAACCCCCGACATCCTGCTTGTAAGGCAGGCGCTCTCCCAACTGAGCTAACCGCCCGAAGTGGTGGTAACGTAGCACATTTATTTTTATCTTGTCAACTAGAACCGGGATCAAAAATGACGCTTTCCGCCGCGGTAAACCCGTTTGTATCGACGGTCCCGAAGCGGATAAAATACACCGCGTGCTCTTCCGCTGAGCTGTACCTAAAAGTGCCGCCGCTGCCTCCTCCGGTTTCCAGTTCCGCCTGGATGCCGTTAACCACAACGGCCGGCAGCCCTTCGCCGATATATGTACCAGAAATAACAATCCCCCCTTCTCCCGGAAGCTGCTGTATGGAAATATCGACGAAGACGTTCCTGGTAAACAGAAGTACCGCGACAATCCCGCCGGCGGGTGTCTCCGCTGCTTTGGCCCCGACGCCGGTCCAGTTGCGATTCGTTATAACCGCCTTGTGTTCTCTGCTCTGTTTCCAGGCATTAATAACGCTTTCAATAGTTGGCCCTGTGCCGATGACCTCACCGACTTTCAAGGCGCGCCCCCCCGCGTCCCGGTACCGGTCGATTCCTTTCCGCCCCTGTTCGTCGGTATGAGAAAACCGGTTTGTATCAATAATTTTTTCCGCGTATAACGCGGCGGCACGCCGGGCGGCAGGGTCGACACCGCATGCCGTTACACCCGCCTCTGCCCGTATCGCATTAACCGCGTGAAAAAGCGGTGTTTCCTCGGCGGATACAGTCACGGACCCGAAAATAAAAATGCATAGGAGCCGGCAAAAACGTGTCATACTCATCAATATACATTCAATATACATAGAAACCACCACTTTTCAAATAAAAAGGTATCGTGATAGTATCCCAGCATGGCAAATAAACCGATGCGCAACATAGGAATCATGGCCCATATCGACGCGGGGAAAACCACCACGACGGAACGGATACTCTTCTATACGGGGAAAAGCCACAGGATCGGGGAAGTCGACAACGGCGACGCAACCATGGACTGGATGGAACAGGAGCAAAACCGGGGTATCACCATTACCTCCGCCGCTACGACCTGTTTTTGGGAAAACGCTCAAATTAACATTATCGACACACCGGGACATGTCGATTTCACGGCGGAAGTCGAACGCTCCCTCAGGGTCTTAGACGGGGCCGTTGCAATTTTTTGCGCCGTCGGCGGTGTCGAACCTCAGTCGGAAACGGTATGGCACCAGGCGGACAGCTATACCGTTCCCCGGCTCGCGTATATCAATAAAATGGACCGGATCGGCGCTGATTTTTACGCGGTCCTCGGGGAAATGCGGGAAAAACTGGGGGCCAACCCCGTTGCTCTGCAGCTCCCCATCGGGAAGGAGAGTGAATTCAAAGGTGTAATCGATTTAATCGAAATGCGGGAAATACACTGGCAGGAGGAAGGATTCGGCAAGGAAATGGTGAAGATGGACATTGCCGAGGGACTGCGGCACCAGGCGGAGGAATGGCGGGAAAAGCTTATCGACAGTTTAGGAAGCTATTCGGATGAAATAACCGAACTGTTTTTGGAAGGGAAAGAGGTCCCCTCAGACTTGATACGAAACGTAATCCGGGAACAGACAATCCGGCAGGAAATTGTGCCTGTTTTTACCGGTGCTTCCTTAAAAAACATCGGGGTCCAGCCCCTCCTTTCCGGCGTGGTTTCCTTTCTTCCGGCCCCCTACGAGCTCCCGCCGGTCCCGGCGCATCACCCGAAAACGGAAGAGGAAGTCCTTGTCGAACGGACATCAGACGGTCCGCCTCTTGCTCTGCTTTTTAAAATTCAAAACGACCGGGAAGCCGGTTCGATGTGCTTTATCCGTGTTTACAGCGGCACCTTCAAGGCGGGTACGGCGTATTACAACATCGATAAAAAAAAGAAAGAACGTTTCAACCGGATCCTTCAGATGCATTCCAACCGCTACGAAAAGCTCGATTCAATTTCCGCCGGAGAAATCGGGGTGGTTATCGGACTGAAATTTTCCCAGACAGGGGACACGCTTGGATCGGAGGGAAAACAGGTCCTTTTTGAACCGATGCAGTTTCCCGAGCCGGTTATCTCCGTTGCTGTCGAACCGAAGACCATTTCCGACATGGATAAGCTGAAAAATACCTTCGATCTCCTCCACAAGGAAGACCCGACATTTATTATGAAGGAGGACGCGGAAACCGGACAGCTGATTATTTCGGGAATGGGGGAACTCCACTTAGACGTACTGATGACACGGGTTACGGACGATTTTAAAGTACCCGCTAATATCGGAAACCCTCAGGTGACCTACCGTGAAACGATAACGAAAACGGTTACTCATATCAAGAAGTATCACAAAGTGTTAGCGGGTAAAGAGAATACCGCCGAAATTACCTTGAAACTCGAACCCCTCCATCGGGGTTCCGGAAACCAGTTTGTCTCGGAAGTTTCGAAAGACAAGCTTCCCGGCGAACTGATCGACGCGGTCCGCCGGGGCGTGGAAGGCTCGTTTTCTTCCGGCGCGATGTTCGGTTATCCGGCGGTGGACATGAAAGTTTTCCTTACCAATGCCGTTTACAATCAGAGTACTTCAACAGCCATTGCCTTCGAAGCCGCCGCTTCCATCGGTTTCGACGAAACATTCCGAAAGGCCGGCCCGATCCTGTTAGAACCGATTATGAAACTCGATGTTATGACGCCGAAAGAGTTTATTGGTGAAGTCATCAATTTTATCACTTCCAAGGGGGGGCTGATTATCAGCATTGAAAGTAAAACGACCATCGAACATGTAAGCGCACAGGCGCCCCTTCGGACCCTCTTCGGATATTCAACATCCCTGCGGAGTATGACCCAGGGGCGGGGCACCTTTGCCATGGAATTTTCCCATTTCGCGCCGAAAGATGAAAAGCAATAAACCGCCGTATTGACAACCTTTTTTGACACAGTTATAGTGGCAGTTACATCTAAACCAATGACAATCAGGAGTCCGCTATGGGTCTTACAAGTGAAAACATTCGAAATATCGCCGTATCCGGCCATGTAGGCACGGGAAAAACATCACTCGTTGAACACATGCTGTTTGCCGGAGACGCAATCCCGAAGGCGGAATTAGTCGGTTCCGGAAAAACAGTCAGCGACTGTACTCCGGAGGAAATCGAAAAGGGAATATCAGTTCATACCACCCTTTCCCATTACACATGGAAAGACGTAAAGATCAATTTGTTAGACACCCCCGGTTCATCCGACTTTGTCGGTGAAGTTGTCGCGGGGTTTCGGAGTGCCGAGTCGAGTTTACTCCTTGTCGACGCGACATCGGGTGTTCAGATTGAAACGATTAAACTCTGGCGCAGGTTAGACAACAGAAACATGCCCCGTTTTGTTTTTATCAGTAAAATGGACAAGGAACGCGCCGATTTCAGCGGGGCACTGAAAGATTTGGAAGAGAAGTTTTCCGCCCGTTTTGTTCCCGTCTGTATTCCAATGGGAAGCGCGGACTCCTATTCCGGATTAATCAATTTAATTGAAAACAAGGCCTACGCCAATCCTGAAGCTGGAAAAAAAGAAAAAGGGGAAGACATTCCCGCCGACATGAACGACACCGTCGAAGAATACCGCATGGCCCTTATCGAGGCCGCGGCTGAAGGCGACGACGCTCTCATGGAAAAGTATTTTGAAGAAGAGACCCTGACGGCGGATGAAATACGTCACGGCCTGACCGAAGGTTTGAAAAATAATAAATTCGTCCCTGTTCTCTGCGGAGCGGCCGAATTAGGTTCCGGCATTGCTTCTCTCTCCAATTTTATCGTTACCGCCGCGCCTTCACCTGCCGGCGCGGTTGAAACGGCCCTTAACGGCGGGGAGGAATCGAAGGAAGTCCCCATTACACAGGACGGCACTTTTTCGGGATATGTTTTTAAAACAAGTATCGACCAGTTCAGCGGTAAACTCTCGTATATGAAAACCGTAACGGGAACGCTCACCTCCGAGACCGACCTCTTCTGCGCGCGGACCCAGAAAAAAGAAAAAGTTTCTAAGCTGTACACCACCGTTGGGAAAAAACTCATCGAAACTTCCGAAATTACCGCGGGCGACCTCGGCGTTCTAGCGAAAGCCGGAGAGATTATTACAAACGATACCCTCTGTACCCCCGACAATGTTGTCGAATATGAACACTTGAAACATCCCCACCCGGTCCATTCCGTAGCTGTTTCCGCGGTAAGCAAGAAAGACGAGGACAAAATGAACGAGTTTCTGCAGCGGGCGGCCGAAGAGGACCCGACCTTCATCATTACCCACAACCAGGAAACGAAGGAAACCGTCATTTCGGGGATGGGCGAACTGCAGATCAACATGATTTTAGATAAAATAAAGGCAAACCAAAAAATCGAAATAGAAACAAAGGTCCCGAAGGTCGCATACCGGGAAACAATTACCAAAAGCTCCGACGCGGAATACACCCACAAGAAACAGACAGGCGGACACGGGCAGTTCGGCAGAGTGATGATTAAAATCCGCCCCCTCGAACGGGGAAAGCAGTACGAATTTGAAAACATCATTAAAGGCGGTTCCGTCTCGAAGGGATACATCCCGGGAATTGAAAAGGGGCTCCACGAGGCAATGGAAACGGGCGTGCTCGCGAAATATCCCGTAGTAGACGTGGGTGTTACACTCTACGACGGAAAAGAACACCCCGTCGACAGTTCCGAAATGGCATTCAAGATGGCGGCCCGGGGGGCGCTCTACGCTTCGATGGAGAAAGCCGGTCCGGTCCTTTTAGAACCGATTATGAACCTCCGGGTTTTTGTGGACGAAGAATATCTCGGCGATGTCCTTTCCGACTTGAGTTCGCGCCGCGGCCGTGTTTCCGGACAGGAACAATTAGGCGGCGGTATTGTCGAAGTCGACGCGCAGGTCCCGCAGGCGGAAATGCTTCGGTACTCCATCGACCTGCGGTCAATTACCTCCGGAACGGCATCGTTCGAAATGGAGTTCGACCACTACGAACCGATTTCCGGAAAGATAGCGGATGCCGTTATTGCCGACGCGAAATCCGGGGATGATTCGGAGTAAGGCTTCCCGCATCGGTCACTGTTTTACATAGTAGAGCTCAAAAATACGGCGGTCACTCTCCTCCCCTTTCCTATGAAACCGTGTAACCGGCCTCCAGGAGCGGGGGGGAGCGTATCCCGCGTGACTGTTCGCGATACCCGTTGTCGCGTCCAGCACCTTCACGGCATGTTCGGCGTAATCCTTCCAGTCGGTGACAAAATAGATATATCCCCCCGGAACAAGGCAGTTCCGCGTGTATTCGGCAAATTCGGGACGGACAAGCCTCCGTTTATGGTGCCGTTTTTTCGGCCAGGGGTCCGGAAAGAAGAGGTGCACACCCTGAACTGACTCCCCGGGGATGCTGTCCCGAAAGACCTCATAGGCGTCCCCTTCAATAATCCGGATATTAGGTAATTCATGTGCTTCAATTAATTTACAAAGATTTCCTATTCCGGGTTTATATACTTCAATCCCGAGATAATTAACGGACCGCCGGGAAGCGGCAATTTCCGCGGTTGCGGAGCCGGAACCGAAGCCGACTTCCACAACAACCGGATTATCGTTTGTAAATATATCGGAAAACTCGAGACGGGGAGTTTTGCCGGTATCGATAATGAATCGCTCCTTCAGCCTCGTATAGGCAGCGTACTGCCCCTTGCTGAAGCGTCCTCCCCGCAGAACAAAGCTTTTAATGTGGGCATTCTCGCCGTCAAGTTTCAAGGAGCGCTTTTACCTCTGTAATTGTCGGAGCGCGGAGGGCCTTTCCGGCGGTGACCCTCGCTTCTCCGGCGTTCATTTTCCCAATTGCCTGTTTTACCGCGAACATCCTCTTCGGGTCGACGCTTATTTTCCGCAAGCCCGCCCCGATCATGAACTTCAGCATGGGAATGTCCACCGCGGCGTCTCCGCAGACGGAAATATCACAGCCGTTTTCCCCGCAGCTGCGAAGGACCCGTTCGACAATCCGCAGTACCGCGGGATGATGAAGAATGTATAAATCTGAAACAAGTTCATTTGTCCTGTCAATTCCCAAAACATACTGTACCAAATCGTTCGTACCGATGCTTAAAAATTCGGCATGTTCCGCCAATTCATTGATGACCTCGACGGCGGAGGGGAGCTCAACCATCGCCCCCATCCGCGGATAGGTGTTGTGGGGCGTCCCCTCGGAAGCAAGGCCTGCGATACACTCGAAGACAAAATCCTTTGCCTCGATAAACTCGTCGAGAGAAGAAATAAGGGGAAACATAATATTCAGTCTTCTTCCGTATCCCGCCCGCAGCATGGCGCGGATTTGCGTTGAGAAAATGTCTTTGTGCCGCAGGGAAAACCGGATGGCCCGCAGTCCTAAAAACGGGTTGCTTTCGTTCTGCTCGATAATGTGGGAGAGCCGTTTGTCTCCCCCGATATCCAGGGTCCGGAGGGCAACTTCCTTCCCTTCCCCGATAAGGGAAAAAATACTGTCGTATACCTGATACTGTTCCTCTTCCGAGGGAAACATATTGCGGATAATAAAGGGGAATTCACTTCGATACAGTCCGATCCCTTCGGCGTTCAGCCGTTCGGCATTGTTAATATCGCTTAAAAGATTGATATTCGCGAGAACAATTATCCGTTCACCGTCTTCAGTGTATGTTTCTTTCGGACTCCCGGCGGGGACCTCTTCGATGTGTCTGACGGTATTTTCAATGTCCGCGTACCGTTTGCTGATTTCTTCGGCAGGATTGATGAAAATCGTCCCCTGATTGGCATCCATAATGATTGTTTTTGCCGAGGAAAGAAGAAAATAATCGTTTGATCCGGTAGTTACCACGGGAACGTTTAAGGAACGCGCTAAAATTGCAATATGCGCGGCGGTGCTGACCCCGTACAGGAGAAAACCTTCGGCATGCTGTACCTTTAATTTAATGAGGTCCGACGGAAGAATGTCCCTGGCTAAGATAATTTGACCGGAGTAGTCCCCCTCTTCCACCTGTTCGTCTTCAAGGTTCCGCAGAAGCCGGTGGCCGAGGTCCTTTACGTCGTGAATTTTTTCCTGGACGAAGACATTACCGCTTGAGGAAAATAAATCGATATACCGGTTAACAACTTCGGTAATGGCGGTAACCGGAGGGGTGCCGCTTGCAATTTTATCCACCATCATTCCCGAAAATGCCTCGTCCTTCAGCATGAGCATGTGGGAGCTGAAAATAAGCGAGCCGACTTCGGAAAGCTCGTTCTCCATGGTAAGCTGCAGTTTCGCGAGTTCCCTCCCCGTCTGCCGCAGTGCCTTTTCAAAATGGTCGACGGTATACGTTTTTTCCGAAGCCTGTTCTTTCGAACGGAGATAGAGCTCATTATACTGTTCTCCGATGTACACCGGCGCCCCCTTCGCGATGCCCGGAGAGACCGGAGTCCCCCGAAGAAACGCGGGCATGGCCTGTGGTCCAGCTTCCGGGGTCCCTGCTCCGGCGGCGAAGCTTCCCTGCTCCGCGCTGCCAAGCTGCAGCAGCAGTCTCGCGTTTTCCAGAGTGGCCGCGAGCTGAGACGCGATAGCCGACAAGGCCCGTTCATCATTTTCCGTAAAAAAATTTTCCTGTGTATGCTGCAGTGAAATGACCCCGACTTTATCTAAGCCGTGAATAATAGGAACGGCAAGAAATGCTTCGTATTTTTCCTCTTCCGTACCGGGAACATACTTGTAATAGGGACATTGAGATGCCTTCGGTATCCGAAGCGGCCGAAGTTCCAGCAGCGACCGGCCGGTTATTCCTTCGTTTTCCTGCAGCATCAGGCTGCCGATAAAGGAGGAAGGGATGCCCACGCTTGCCATCAGCACCAGGTTTCCGCTTCCCTTCTGCCGGAGATAAATGGAGCAGGTATCCGCGTTCAGATGATCGGCAATCATTTGAACAACCTGCTGAAGAAAACCTTCAATATTCGTCTGTTCCTTAAACAGCCCGGCAAGTTCTCCAATACTGCAGATCAGTTCAATGTTGTCCTTTTTCATTTGTCCCCGCTCTCCTTCCATTTTACATGAGAGTTAGGATTTTTTCACGAATAAATTCCGATTTTTCCTTTAATCCGATCAATTCCGTCTCAATAAGCAGCACATTCGGCCGGGTTGGATCGAGTTTGATGCTTCCCCCGCTTTCCTGCATCATTTTTACGAGTTTGTCCACATTTATTTCGGCGACCTTCCCGAACTCAACTTCCAAAAGCTGTTTCCGTTCCTTGAGCGACCGTATTTTCATCATTTTACAGAGGATCCGTATTTCAGCCAGCGCCAGCAGGCTCGAGACCTCCTCCGGAAGGGGGCCGAAGCGGTCCTCCAGCTCCGCGAACACCTGCTGCAGTTCCTCTTCTTCTTCAATAGAGGCAATCCGCTTGTACACTTCCATTTTCTCAACCGGCTCTTCAATGTAGGAATTCGGTATATATCCCGTATAGGTAAGCTCGAGATACACTTCCACCGTTTCTCCCCGTTCTTCGTCGGTCTGCAGCTCGGAAATTGCCTCGTCCAACAACCGGATATACATATCGAAACCTACGGCAAGGATATCGCCGTGCTGCTCTTTTCCAAGCAGGTTGCCGGCCCCCCGCACCTCCAGGTCCTTCATGGCGATTTTAAACCCCGACCCCAAATCGGTGTATTCGGACAGGACCCGCAGCCGTTTCATTGCCGTTTCCGTCAGGACCCTGTCTTCCGGATACAAAAGATAGGCATACGCCGGTACGTCCGCCCTGCCGACACGCCCCCGCAGCTGGTAGAGCTGGGACAGACCGTATAAATCGGCCCTGTCGATAATAATGGTATTTACATTCGGTATATCGATACCGTTTTCAATAATGCTTGTCGATACGAGGACGTGGGTAGCGCCGTGGATAAAACGGTGCATAATGTCCTCCAGCTCATGGGACTGCATCCTGCCGTGGGCCGCGTCGACATAGGCCTCCGGGACCAGCTTCGCGAGAAACATCCGCACCTGTTCTAAGGTCTTGATCCTGTTGTGCAGATAAAACACCTGGCCGTTCCGCTCGAGCTCCCGCCGCACGGCTTCGGCTATTGTCTCTTCGCTGAACTCGCCGATGTGGGTCTCAATCGGAAGCCGGTTCCTCGGGGGCGTCCGCAGGAGAGACATGTCCCGTATTTTCAAAAGGGACATATGCAGGGTCCGGGGGATGGGGGTTGCCGTCAGTGTAAGGCAGTCTACCGAATGCTTTAACTCCTTCAGGCGCTCCTTGTCTTTCACCCCGAAGCGCTGTTCCTCGTCGATAATGATAAGGCCTACGTTTTTGAACTTCACGTCGCGCTGCAGGATCCGGTGCGTTCCGATAATGATGTCCGTCCCCCCCGCTCCAATTTTTTGTATTGTTTTCCGCTGTTCCCCCTTCGCGATAAAGCGGGAAAGCATGGCAATCGATACCGGATAGTGTTCAAAGCGCTCAAGCATATTTTCATAGTGCTGTTCCGCTAAAATGGTGGTCGGAGCTAAAAAGGCGACCTGTTTTCCCGCCGTTACCGCCTTGAAGGCGGCCCGCATGGCAATTTCGGTCTTCCCGAAGCCGACGTCCCCGCAGATGAGCCGGTCCATCGGCAGGGGGGACTCCATGTCCCGTTTTACCTCATCGATACAGGTAAGCTGGTCCGGCGTTTCTTCGTAGGGGAAACCGGCCTCGAACTCTATCTGCCATTCCGTATCTTCCGGAAATGAGAATCCCTGCGCCTGCTTCCTCCGGGAATAGAGCTGTAAAAGCCGCTGTGCCAGATCTTCGACCGCCTTCCGGACCCGGCTTTTTCTCGTTTCCCAGGACTGGCCCCCGATTCTGTCCAGCCTCGGCGCGGCGCCTTCACTCCCGATATATTTCTGGACCAAATTCACCTGCTCGATGGGAATAAAAATCGTTTCCGAATCGGCGTATTCGAGCTGGATATAGTCCCGTTCGGTGCCGGCGGCCTGTACCCGTTCGATACCGTGAAACCTGCCGATTCCGTAGTTCACATGGACAACATAATCTCCTGGGTTGAGCTCTACAAAGGTGTCGATTACTTCGGTTTTCGACCGTTGTACCGACTTCGGGACCCGTTTTTTCCTGCCGAAAATTTCGTTTTCCTGTATAACGATTATTTTCAGGTCTGAAATTGAAAACCCCGCGGATATTCCGCCGACGACGACTTCCGCCGGATAGTCTTTCAGCAGGTGCCGCAGTTTCGGCGCCTGGGTTTCAGATTCGGAAAACACCCACACCTGGTACCCGGCATCGAAAAGTTTGGACAACTCTTCTTTTACGTAGGTAATATTCCCGAAAAAAGAGCGGGGGCCTTCAATCGGGAGGGTAACGGTTTGTTCCCGCGGGGACATTCCCCGAATTCCGGGGAATATGACCTTTCGGTCCCGTTGTTCATAACAATCGGAAAAAGAGAAAAACAGTTTTTCCGGCCGCCACGGCGCGTTTCTGCTTCCCCTGCTCTCGTAAAAACCGGCCTCCGCTTCCTTCACAACGGTGTCAGAGGCAGCTTCCAACCGCTGCTTGTCGAAAAAATAAACGGTGGACCGCGGGGGAAGGTAATCGAGGACCGAAAATTGTTTATTAAAACTGAACGGATAGAGAAAATGCTCGCCGCCGCAGGTCCCGCGCTCGCGTAAATCGGAAAAATCGACGGGGGCCTCGGGACAATTTTCCTCAAGGGCATCTATTCGTTCATCCGTCCACAGCACCTCCCGCACGGGATAAATCGTTACAGAATCGGTGCTTCCGGTAGAAAACTGATTGTCAGGGTCAAAATATTTTATATCTTCAATAACATCATATTCAAAAATGATCCGAACGGCGTCATTTTCACCCGGAGGAAAAAAATCGAGGACTTCCCCCCGCGGCGCGAACTCTCCCGGGACAGTCACTTTCGGCACCCGGGTATATCCTGTGGAACTGAAATATTTTTTCATTTCCACAGGTGAAATTTCGGCACCCCGCCGGCATTTCCTGCGCGTTTTTACGGCAAAATCGGGGTCCGGTACCGGATACAGAAGACTTTTCAGCGGCATGACGACAATCCCGGGCTGCTCGTCGAGTAACCGGGAGAGGGCGGACATCCGCTCTCCTAACACGGAGGCATGTGGATCGCTACCGCTGTAGGGTATAATCTGAAGCCACGGAAACAAGCGGACATCGGAAGAAAAGAGAGACAAATCCCCTACAAGCTCCTCGGCCTCCTTTTCCGTCGGTACGACGACAACACTTGTTTCATTTACCGCCTGCTGCAGCTGCGAAATGAGCAGCGCTAATGAGGCCCGTTCGGGACCTTCGATAAAAACCGGAAAAGTTTTATCGATGAATTTGCCGAGGATATCTTTGTAGGGCTTATATTTTTTAAAGCGGTGGATTATACTTTTTAAGAATAATGTTATCATATAATATACCGAAAATTAAAACAGATATGTGGAAAAAGAACTCAGTAAAATTACTATTTTTGCTCATTGTACTTGTCGTTTCAGCGCCCTTTGCCGCTGCACAGCACGGCGTTGATGTTTCGATCCGTTTATTTGACAAGCAGCTCTATTATCCCGGTAATGAAATAGAAATAAAAATCGAGATTACCAATACCAACGCGGAAACATTCCGTTTCAATCTTGCCGACAACCGCCTTTTCAATATAGATTTTACCGTACGGACCCTTTCCAACCGCGTGCTGCCGCAGTCAGCTGATCTTATCAGAGACAGACATTCGGATCAACACATCTTTTTTCGCGAAGTAAGCATCGGGCCTGGTGAGCAATTTTCTTTTTTCGAGGACCTGACCAATTACGTAACCATCGATGAACCGGGGAAATACATTGTGCAGGCCCATTTCTATCCGGACCTGCTGAAGACCGGGGTGCCGTCGGAAAAAATTGTTTCGAACAGTCTTAATTTGTCGGTCCGGCCCGACAAGCCGGCACTGGAACTGCAGACAATCGAAGACACCTATCAAATGGCACGGCTTGAAAAACAGAACCTCCCCCCCGACGAGGTGGTAAGCTGGACTATTACGGCCCGTCAGAAAAGCAATTGGGACGGTTTTTTTCTCTATCTGAACCTTGAAAATCTTTTAAAGAAAAACGGCTCCCGGCGCAGACAGTACCTCAGCTTAAGCCAGGAAGAACAGCGCCGGATGCTTGCCGAATATAAAAACGATCTGCAAAATGAACTGGTGGACGGAGACATCGTCGTTATTCCTGAAGAATTTGAAATAATAAAAACGGTGTATACTCCGGAAGAAGCAACTGTATTAGTCAAGGAATGGTTTACATATCCAACCTACAGGGAGGTAAAAGAATATACCTACTATCTGCGCAAACGTGACAACATCTGGTTTATTTACGACTATGACGTGCAAAATATCGGGACCGAATAACCATGAAAATAATGCTGATCATCGATAAGGATGAAACATATCAAATACTTGAACAGCATCTGCATCCCCGGGGCTTTGAATTCATTACCTACATGAACCCTCTCAAAGCAATGGACAATATCGATGAAGTTGCTCCCGACATCGTCCTGTTCAGCGCTGAAGATTTCCCCAGACACTGGAAGCCGTTCGTTAACCTTCTGCGCCGGGACCGCGGAAAAGAGACGTGCGTGGTGATCCTTTTAGTCGGGGAATTTTTTCCCTTCGAAGAAGCGGCGAAAGCGTTATATCTGCAAATTAACGGTATTATCGGCGAAGACCTGCGGGACAAACGGAAAATGATGCATATTGAAAGCCTCTTGAGCCGATACAAGATGATTCGGGACAGCAGGAAGGGTCAGCGGTATATCCCGGACAATTACGATGAAATTGAGTTTATCTTCAGCCACCCCGAATCCCTGAAACTGATTACCGGACTAATTGACGATGTTTCGACCGAAGGTGTCGGATTTAAACCCGACAGCCCCCATTTAGTGGCCGATTTAGAGGAAGATGATGAAATTCCATCGTGTTCCCTTCGGATCAACGACGAAATTCTGTCGGTTTCCTGCAAAGTTGTCCGGAACAGCAAAAATCTCGCCCTCGCGTTCCTGCAAATGCCGGAGGAAGAAAAAATTAAACTGCAGGAATATATAGAAAACCGCCCCGCCCGGGAATTAGAACACCTGCAGGAACTCAATCCGCCGATTTCTTGACAACGGACTACCCATCCTATACCCTTATCGTAACGGAGGGAAGGATGAGTATACAAAAATATCTTGAATCGCTGCCGCTGCACGAGATAAAGAAATACGACCGAAAGGCCGACTACTCGAAAACCTGCATCCCTTTTACCGGTACACCCCGAAACCACCCCTACGATACCGACAAAATGCTCCTTATCAACAATCCCTACAGTTCCGAAACAATATTTTACGAGTTCCGTTTTTCGGACATTAAAGGGGTAAATGACCTGCCCAGCCTTCTTACGGAATCGGGGGAAAGCGTGAACATGGTCCAGGTATGGGTAGAGAAGGGAAGTATCGGCATGCGGTACGAACCCTTTGAAGTAAATGAACCGCTGAAGTTTTTCAAGGACAGCGAAATTCTTCATCAGGCGTATTCGGAATCGTAGCCGATGGTCAAACCGAAAGCCGGGTTTATAGAAAAAAAAGACGGAAAACTGCAGTGCGCGCTGTGTCCGAACAACTGCGTCATCGCGCCCGGGAAAAGCGGTATGTGCAGTGTGCGTGTAAACGACAACGGGACGGCCGGCCTCCCCTACTACGGAAAACTCTCCGCGGTTTCCGTCGATCCGATTGAAAAAAAACCGCTCTACCATTTCTATCCGTCGAAACCGATCCTCTCTATCGGATTTGTCGGCTGCTCCTTCCGCTGCCCCTTTTGTCAAAATTATTCCATTTCCCAGTCCGTTGAACGGGGCTTAGCGTATACCGGACCGAACGAGATAGTAGAATCCGCTCTCCGCCGGAACTCCTTCGGTATTGCCTACACCTATTCGGAACCGATTGTGCACTTCGAATATGTAACGGACTGTGCCGCCGAGGCCCGCGGCCGGGGCTTGAAGAACGTCCTCGTTACCAATGGCTACATCAACCCCGGTCCGGCACGGGAACTCGTTAAACTCACCGACGCCGCGAATATCGACCTGAAAGGCTTTCAGGAAGATTTTTATACCAAGGAGATCGGCGGGGCCCTGCAGCCGGTAAAAAATTTTATCGAATACGCCGCGGACAACATCCACGTCGAGGTAACCACCCTCGTTATTCCCGGAAAAAATGACAGCGAGGAAGAAATACGTTCCATGGCGTCGTTTTTAGCGGACATCAGGCCCGATATCCCGTACCACCTCTCCTGCTACTACCCCACGTATCATTACACCATTCCCCGCACCTCCGCCGATCTGGTCCGCCGGCTTGCCGACGTTGCACGGGAGAAGCTGCAGTATGTCTACGTAGGAAATGTCGGCTTAGAGGAAACAAACACCTGCTGCCCCGAATGCGGTAAGCTTATCGTCCGCCGGAGCGGCTATTCCACCAGCGTCAGCGGGTTGCAGGATGGACACTGCACCGGCTGCGGTGCGCGCGTCCCGATTATTACCGGCTGATGCGGACCGATTCGATAACGACCGGTGTTTTCGGTTTGTCGGCTCCGTCGGTCTCGACCCTGCCGACGGCTTCCACCACATCCATGCCCGTTAGTACTTTACCAAAAACGGTGTGTTTCCCCGTGAGCCAGGGTGTATCTGCTAAATTGATGAAAAACTGCGATCCGTTGGTGTCCGGTCCCCGGTTTGCCATTGCGGCGTATCCTTTCAGCGGTTTGTACGACGGAAGTCCCGTCTGATATTCATACCCCATATTTTCGTACACATCTTTCACTGAAAGGGCGAAAAGCCTTCGCTCGAACTCTTCGCGGTTCGCGTCCAGCTTTTCCTGGCTGTCGATGCCCATTTCCTCGAAAAGAGGTCCTAAAACAAGATGCTGAAACTCCTCCCGCGAGCGCAGCCCGAGCCACGGGTGGGGCTCCCCCGTTTCGCCGAGGGCTTTTTGCTCATTGAGCCCTAAGGCATCCGCGTCCATCTCGTCGGCAAAGGTATATCCAGGTCCCCCCGTGCCGTCCCCCTTCGGGTCGCCGGTCTGTAACATAAAATCGGGAATTACCCGGTGAAAAATAACGCCGTCGTAAAACTTTTTTTCCGCTAAACCGATAAAATTGTCCACCGTTTTCGGCGCCGCGTGCCGAAACAGTTCGATCTCGATGGTCCCCATGGATGTTTCCAGCCTCGCGACCGGGTTGTTCCCGTTCTCTTTCGGTGCCGCCGCCGCGGAAATACAAACACCTGCGAAAATTGCTGTTGTAATAAGTACTATCTTAATCCGTAATTTCATGCGGACGAGTGTAGCGGAAACGATAGTTTATTTCTATACACCTCCCGCCGCAAGCGAATTTTAAGCAAAAACTCTTGACACCGCCCCCTCTTTTCGCTACATTGTCCCAATATTGCAATCCCCTGTAGCTCAGCTGGTAGAGCGGTTGACTGTTAATCAATAGGTCCTTGGTTCGAGTCCAAGCGGGGGAG
>CAYTSI010000072.1:1500-15680 GCA_964440465.1 uncultured Spirochaetales bacterium | reverse complement strand
CGGTTATCTATGCCTCTAAGCCGGCAAGGTACTCACCGGCCTTTTCAACATGTACTCCAGCACCTTTATAATACATCGGGTCCCGTAAATTCATGACAATTTGTACAGCTTTTGTCTCTTGAAGTTTATCTTTAAAATATATCAACTCTTTTGACGGCTTTGCATCGGAAAGCTTTACTTCGATAAACTCTGTTACTCGTTCATCCCGGACCAATGCGAAATCTATTTCTTTTTTTTCTTTTGTTCGAATGTACGCTAATTCAACATTTTGCCCCAGTGCATCCTGCAGAAAATGAGTGTGTTTCAGGAGGCAACAGGCCGCGGTATTTTCCAACTTTATTCCTTCATCTCCGCTGACCGATCCCGTATCGTAGAAATATACTTTCGGCTCCCTCTGTATGGAACGCGCTATATTGCGATGATAAGGCCGTATGAGAAAAACGATATACAGCGCCGAAAGAATATCTATATAACTGCGGACGGTATTCGGCGCAACTTGTATATCCTCGGCAAGTGAGCGGTATGAAAGAGGCGAACCAACTCTTTTCTTTAACATTTCAAGGAGCAGCCGCATTGTCCTAATCTCATTAATTCTGCTAAACTCCAGAATATCTTCCCGGATAAGATCGGTAAAATACTGTTTTCGCCAACGATTTGCCTCCCCCTCCGAATCGCTTAAGAATGGTTCCGGGAAACCGCCGAAAAAGAGAAGACGCCGTAAAGCTTCATGAGGAGACATATCGTCCCGTAATTCTCTAACGGAAAGCGGATGAAACCTGTAATGATAATATCTCCCGGCCAGTGATTCACCGCTCTGCCGAAAGGTGTCCATCCTCGCGCTCCCGGTAACAAGAATCGACTGTTTTTCAGTCTTTTTATCATAGGTCCCCTTTAAAAAATTTTTCCAATCCTTCTTTTTGTGGAGTTCATCAAAGATAAGAAGATCGGCATCGAGGGCCCACCGGGCCTTGTCGATAAGCATGGCATCCTGCTGGTTATCATAATTCATATACTGAGGCTTCCGGAAGCCGGCGGACAATTGGTTTGAGAGAAAGGTCTTCCCTACCTGCCGCGGTCCGGTCAGTATTACCATTTTTTTTTGTAAATCTTTTTGAAGAAACTGTTCGAGATACCGCTGCATATTGACTTTTTATAATCATATTGCACAAAAGTCAAGACTAATGCGCAAAATGCTGCACATTAGTACCGGTACTACTTCAACGGAATCGCCGGGAGGCGCCGTAAGGTTTTATGTGCCGGGTCAACGATAATACCGACCGATTCCAATGCCGTTACACCTAAGATCGGTTCCGTTCCGTCCGGCGCAAAAATGACCCTTCCCGCGGTGGTTTCCCCCATAAACTCGATACGCGCAAGTCCGTACGGATACTCCCGAACTGAACCGTCGGCCAATTCATAGTTCATTTTGCCTTCCGGCCGTATTCCGATTTTTTCGAGTTCAAGCGCCGGCGCCATAGAATCGGTCGCCCCCGTATCCACGAGGAAAACATCTTCGTAGTATTTTAACTCGTCGGACATGTTGGTTAATTTGGTCGTTACCTTTGTTAAACCCATGACCGGTAAATAGTACCACCCTTTCGTTAATTTCACAAGGAGGTTCGAAAAACAAAACCGAGACAAATCGGATCGTCGATGATTTAGACGCCATTGCCCTCCGCGGCGGTTTGGGACCAAATCCAAGCCGTCTATACTCTTCGTCTCCATACCCCGTCCAGCAGCTGCGGCAGAAGTTCAACCATATATAAAGGGACCGATAGCAAGGTATACGAGACTTCATCTCCTACGGTGGTCTTAACCTGCATCTGTCCGATTGAGGGTGGATTTATATCGCATCGGACAGCCAGGCTCAGGTTTTTATCGAACATGAATTGATGGAGGGATTTCATGGCGCCTTTTGCTCCGGCTTTAATTTCCACCGGGACGATATCGGTCCCGTGCTGTATGATATAATCTATCTCACCCTGCCTGCCGCCGGTCCGCTGCCAGTAATAGAGGGCGGGATCTTCATGACAGGACTGAAATACACGAATCTGCTGTCCCGCGTACTGTTCGGAAACGGGACCTTTATTGGAAAGAACAAGTTTCCGCGCGTCGCCTGCTTTCAACCTCGACAAACCCAGCTGTACCGACACCAGACCGACATCAACCATAATAACTTTAAAAAAGTTGTCCTTTGTTTCAGCACCCAAAGGGACCCCGTTTCCCGACGTATACCGGATCCGATGGCAAATTCTGGCGGCCTCAAGAAGGCGCAGGGCTTTATTAACACCCGCGGACCGTGCCGAGGCATGTACCCGCTCGGCAATATATTTTCCTCCCAGCTGTTCCGGCACGGATAACAGGACGGCACCGAGAAGGTCCGTATTTACCCTACCGCGGTATTTGTTAAAATCATCACGGATTGTGGCGATTAAATCCTGCTGAACTTTAACACATTCTCCTAAATCCTTCGTCTCATGCCATCGGGACACCGCCTCGGGCATTCCGCCGATCAGGATGTATTCAAAATAATAGTCGAGACACTTTGAATGTATTTTCGGATTAACATCAGTATCAGGTGGAAAAGACTCCAGCAAATCACTGAGCTTGTCGTTTCCGGAAGCCCGTACAAATTCCAGATAGGACATCGGCTCCAGATAAAAATATGAAATTCTGCCCACGGGCATGCTGAAGGTGTGTTCATCCAAAGCAAAATCAAGGAGTGAACCGGCCGCAACTATCGGGAGCTCGGGCAGATCTTCGCCAAACCAGCGCAGCACTGCCAGTAATTCCGGTTTCGCCTGTATTTCGTCGAGAAAAAGAAGGGCATGTTCGATATCACATTTTATCCCTAAATCGGCTTCGATATTCGCTAGTATCGAATCGGGATTATTCGATGTAAAATGGTCGGCAAACTCGGGGGAACGCTCAATATTTAATTCAAGTAACTGCAGATTGTTTCTATGGGCGAAATCCCGTATAAGCCAGGTCTTCCCGACCTGCCGGGCCCCTCGAACAACGAGAGGTTTCCTTCCCTCCGATGTGAGCCACTCATCGAGATAGATCGAAGCTTTTCGATACAGGCAGGGCCTCCTCTACACGATTATACAAAACAACACGTTATTTTGTCAATGTATGCGTCATTTATACGCGTTGTTTTGGCATTAATTTTACATCCCGCCGGTGCCGCTGCGGCTCCTCATCGCTATCCGATGGAAGCCTACTTGTTGTACAGCGTTCTTCCGCCGTCGGCGAGGATCTCCTGGCCGCAGATGTAGTCTCCCCAGGAACTTGCAAGAAAGGCGGTAATTCCCGCGATGTCTTCCGGCTGACCGAGCCTGCCCACGGGGATCTGGTCTATTAGAAGCTGTTTCTTTTCCGGGTCACCGTACCGTTCTTTTAACAGATCGGTTTCGATAACACAGGGATGGACAATGTTCGTCCGGACGCCTTTCTTGAGGTAGGCCCTGCACAGGTAGGCCATCATCCCCGTTAGAGCGGCCTTTGCCGCCGCGTAGTCGATTGCTCCGCCGCCGCCGTCGTAAATTGCCGACGAACCGATAAGGATAATTTTTCCGTACCTCTGCTTTTCCATCGGTCCGAGCGCGGCGCGGACCCCGTAAAAAGAACTTGTCAGGTTGATGTCCAGAAACTCTTTCCACTCCTTGTCCTGTATCTTTTCGGGGGTCCGTGCTAAATTTTTCCCGACATTGCAGACGAGTATATCGAGCCGTCCCGTCTCCGTAATAATTTCCTCTATGAGAGCATCCGTCTGCCTGCTGTTCAGCGCGTCCACGGCGGCATCCCGGACCTTTCCGCCGTCGTCGCTGATTCGTTTATTCATGTTATCGATCCGTTCCCGGTTCTTCGGGTTCCCGGTATGAGTATAAACGGTATAGGCGCCGGCCCCGCACAGCACTTCGGTAATGCCGGCACCTATTCCTCTGCTGCCCCCCAAAACGAGGGCCGTTTTTCCGCTTAAATCAATTGTCAGCATGTTCTCTCCTCCAGCTTAAAAACTTCCATCGCGTTATCATGCAGTATTTTGTGCTGAAACTCCAGCGGGATGTCCGACAGGAACACCCTCGTAAGATGAGACCGCTGGTCGAGCCAGGGATAGTCGGAACCGAACAGTACCTTATTATGAGGAACGTCCCGGGCCATACCTTCAAAATACCGATAGTCGTACACGTCACCCCCGAAATCCATATACACATTCGCGTAGTCCCGGACCATCCGTACCGCGTCCAGCCGGCCGCCGGTCCTGCCGCCGGAATGGCCGATAACAAAGCGCACCGAGGGATATTCCCGCGCCCATCTTTCGAATTTATCGGGGGTGGACAGCTTTTGCGCCGGGTTGTAGCTCGACACGCTCCAGGTATGGGCAACAATCGGGAGGTCCTTTTCAGACGCGAACTCCCACACCGGCCTGTAGGCATCGTCATCTCCGGGGATGCCGTTAAAAGAGGGGTGGACCTTGATACCGGCGAAACCGGGCCAGCCGGCGGCCGTTTGCAGTGTCCGCAAATCCTCGTCCGCCCTGTTCGGGTCGAAAAAGCCGCAGTAAAAGAGCCGCTCCCCCGATTCCTCAAACTCGTTTCGCGACTGCTCCAGTTCCGGAAGCTGCCTGTCCGTGAGGCTTTTCATACTGACGAGATTCACCGCGTACAGAATATTCAGCTTGTCCATCCGCGCGAGAAGCCGTTCAGCGCTCACCTCGGGTGAAAAGAACACATTTGGATACCCGGTATGGGCGTGCGCATCGATAATATATAAGTCTTTCATCTTTGTATCCTCTCTATCATGTTTCGGAGATTGCCGCCCGCTGTCTTTACCCGTTCCTCCTCCGTTATGTCCGCGTCGAGGACCATCCCCAGCGGCACGAAGGGGTCGTTCATCGGCAGAAAGGACCCGTAGAGAAAGCGTTCGGCGCCGAACGTGTGTACGGCGTGGGACAGGAAATCCTGCCCGGCGAAATTGGACAGTTCCGTGTACACATTGGAGCAGTGCCGCATTAGATTGTACAGCGTGCGGTTATGATACAAAATTTTCTGCCACTGTGACTCCACAATCAGCTGCAGCGCGGGGAACTCCCGGGCAATACCGTACAAACCGTTCCAGTCCGCCTCCACATGCCAGACAAAGAGAGGAACACTGTATTCGACACACCAGGAACAGAGATCGCCTAACACCCAGGAGGCACATTCATAGCGGTGGGTTTTCGGAAATATCCGCACCCCCCCGAAGTTTCCCACAGGCGCCCCGTACCCGGGAAGCGGGTCCTGTTCCCGGGGCAAAAGGGGCAGTCCGGTCCACACACTGTACGTGTTGTCCGGGAACCTATGCTCCTCCCGTATCAGTGTTTCGTTTGCATCCTGGACGGACAGATTGACGGCCTCCCAGTGCGATACCAGCCCGCCGGTAATTGAATAGGTTTCATATATTCCCGCGAGTTCTTCTCCGCCGATTACCGGCGCCAACGGAAATTCCTTTCCCCGGCCGAACCATATGTTGCCGTCGAACACGTTCAGGTCCTTGAGTGCCTGACGCCGTTTCGCAGTTTCCGCTTCTATCAATTTTTCATATTTCATATCTTCTCTTTCCTTGTATGAATTTTTTCATTTCACCATAATTCCGGTCCCATTCCGCCGTATTTCGCGGCGCGTATACGGCGGTGGAAACGCTGTTCTCCACTGTCCCCCGCAGTTCATCTAAGCTGCCGATCTTCCCCGTTGCCAGGGCCTGCATCCCGATATTTCCGAACACCGCGGGTTCAGCGGCGCCCGCCCTCACATTCCGGTTGGTCCCGTCGGCAATCATCTGACACAGGAGTGTATTTTTCGTCCCACCGCCGATAACGTGGACGGACCCGGCGCGCCTGCCCGTCAGTTCCTCCAGTTCATCCAGTCCCTGCCGGTACGAAAACACCAGGCCCTCCAGGACCGCCCGCACTATCCGCCCTTCCGATTCCGGATACCGCTGGGCCGATTCCGAACAGTACTCCCGAAGGCTCTCCTCCATGTTTGTCGATGAAAAGAGGCCCGGATGATTAACGTCGATATAGAGGCTGAAGGGCACGGCCGCCTCCGCGGCAGTTATCATCTCGTTGTAGGAGTTCATGGCCCCCCGCCGCTTCCAGGCGGAAAGGCACTCTTCAATAATATAAAATCCCATCAGATTTTTCGCGAAAACGACCCCCTCGGGGGCAATTTCGTTTAAATACCCCAGTGTTTGCGCCCGGGGTTCCAGCATCGGCCCGTCGAGGAAACGGCCCATCACCGACCACGTGCCGGTACTGATAAAGACATCGTCTCCCTCCCGCTGGAACACCGATATCGCGGCGCTGATTGTGTCATGTTCCGCTACTGCAATAACGGCGGCCTCCCGCATGCCCGTCGTCTTTTGTATCTCTTCCGTTATCGGTCCGCTCACTGTCCCCGCTTTCCGTACCTCGGGGAAAATACCCTCCGGCAGACCAAGCCTGCCGATAAGGGCGGTAAGCCATGTTCTGTTTTCCACCGAGACCAGCTGAGAACCCCAGAGAATCGACTCTTCGCCGCTTTTGTCTCCCGATAAATAAAAACGGAAGAGGTCGGGAAGGGGCAGATAGGTACGCGCCGCGGCAAAAACAGACGGGGCCGCGGAGTTTTTCAGCTGGTACAGCCGCGTAAGGGCGGAGATGGTATTCATGCCGACTCCGGTAAGCGAATAAAGCTCATTGTCCGATACGATGCTCGATATCTCCTCCATAACAGTTTCAGCAGACTGGTCCCGATAGCTGAATGGATTGAGGAGCAGAAGACCGCTGTCGTTTATCAGTCCGAAATCCATGTTCCAGGTGTCGATGCCGATTCCGGCGAGCTTTTGCAAGCCCCGGTCGGAACAGCGCCTGAGGGATTCGAGCAGCTGCTCCCACAAATACAGAAAATCCCAGAAGAAGTGGGAATTGAAATACACCGGCTTGTTCGGGAAGCGGTGGAGCTCCTCGATTTGTATCCTCCCTTCCGTAAGCGTTCCCAGAAAGGCCCTGCCGCTGCCGGCCCCCATGTCCAAGGCCAGGTATGGAACCATTGTTTCTCCGTCCATTACCGTCATCCTACCTGCCTTCGATACATTTTCGTTTTACTGAAAGATAATATTCAAAATTGGAAAGCGGTATATCCGGGGGCACCGAGTGGTCTACGGTGGGAATAAACCCGCCTTGCTCTAAAAGCGGCGGAAGTACCCGGTATATCTCCCTGTCGATCTGTTTCCGCCCCTCTTTCAGAACACGCTTATCAATGCCGCCGATCATGAAAAAGGTCTTGCCGTATTTTTCCCGCAGCGTGAGGGGATCGAGTCCCGCGGCCCGCTCGATGGGCCCGAAGCCTTCCACCCCGGCCTCCAGGAATTCCGGAATAAGGGGCTCGAAATTTCCGTCGGTATCGACAATAACGTTTTTTACACCGCGGTTCTTTAAAAAAACAACCAGCTTTTTGTAACGGGGCAGGAAAAATTCACGAAACATGGCCGGGGATATCAGGGGGCCGCTTTTTCCGGCCATATCTTCATGAATGTAATAGAGATCAAATTGTGCCGTTTTCAGCGCGGTCTCGAGCCAGTCTCCGGTAATAAACTCGATTAAAAAATCGAGACAATCCTCGACCAGGGCCGGGTCGTCGTACAACAACAGGGACAGGCTTTCGGTACCGATCCAGTTTCGAAGCATACTGTACAGTCCGAAACTGCCGAAATAGCGGTCGAGAAATGTCGAAGGACGCTGTGCCCCGGAAAACTGCCCGAAGGTGTCTTTCCAGTCCCGTGGCAGACGGTCCTCCTTATTAGCAAGGTACCGTTGTTTTACTATCGAAAAATCGTCCCTGGTTTTTACCGGGAAATCGACATAACAGTCCATGCTCTGCCGCATTCCCCGGACGGTACCCTCCTTCAACGCCAGCCGTGTCCGTCCCATCCCGTCGATATAGCGTATATAGCGTTCATCCTCGGAAAGGAGCTCCTCCTCCGGGCACGGCTCCGGGAACGTGAGGTTGATGAGGGCCAGATTATACCCTTCCAAACCGAAGTATTCACTTCCGCTGAACAAATCCGCGTCCGCGGCAGCTTCCGGCAGCCCCTGACCGAGCCACTCGTCAACCGTCTGTTCCCATAGGGCAATCTCCATCAACGGGACCCGATCGGTACCCCGGAAGGTCAATGTTCTGTTCAGTCGTTCCTTTTCCGTCATCTGCTCCTCACCTTACCGTCCGCCGCTATTCAAGCCTAACATTTAGCAACATTATTATTCAACAATTAACACATTATAACAGAAATATTAGGGATGTCAACGAAATTTATACAATTCCGAGCTTGCCCGCGGGAAATTGCACTCCCAGAACGAGGCTAAAGAGCAGGTAAAAAACGCCGATGAGGGCAAGGGCAACAATGCAGTTCTTGAGGATTCGTTTCCTCTTCGCCTGTACCGAAGTAATCAGCACCACCATCAAGGGAAAAAAGATAATACTTGAAAAGAGAAAACCGATAAACCGGATACACGCCGCCCAGACGATCATCACCAGGACTGACAGAACAGGAATGAGATAATTGGTATCTTTCCCGAACACCTCGGTTTCCTTCGGCCGAACAAAGCTTACCACAAACAGGAGAAAGGCCAGGCCCGCCAGGATAATGACAACCACCTGAGGAAAGAGCCGGCTTAAGGGATTGAACTTGTCCATTTTAATTTGAAAGTAGACGCAGGTCCCGAATAGGACACCGGCACTGATCCTGTCGGCGGTTTTCATGTGCCGCCGCCCTGCTGCTGTTTGCGCCTGTCAACCGCGGTTTTTATCAGCGGCCAGAAGGCCGACAAAAGAGTAAGCACAATGAGAATTACCGAGATTGGCCGGAGAAAAAACACCTTTACCATGGAGCCCGCGGCGCGCCCCATCAGAATAGACTGCACCAGTCCCTGTTCACATATCTTTCCCAGGATAAGCCCCAGGACGATGGGGCCGGGCTGGAAATTCACCTTTCTCCCCAGATAGGCGGCAAATCCGAAGAACAGCATGACATAGACATCGAACATATTGTTATTGATAACGTAAGACCCGATAATGGAAAGAAAAAAGATAAGCGGCGCGAGCACGGCAACCGGGAGTTTTGTAATAATTTTTGAAATCCCTTTCCCCAGGACAAGCCCCAGGGGAAGCATGGCTAGATTCGCCAGAATGAGGGAAAAGATAAAGGTATAGGTAATCCAGCCGTAGGCGGTAAACAATTCCGGCCCCGGCCGCATCCCCTGCAAAAGCAGCGCCCCTAACAGGACCGCTGCCGGGGGAGCACCGGGAATACCTAAGGTCAAAAGCGGAATGAGGGAACCCGAGACTTCCGCGTTGTTGCTCGCCTCGGAGGCAATAACGCCGTCGATGTTCCCTTCCCCGAATTTTTCCGGTTTTTTCGACGCCCGTACCGCCTCGTTGTAGGAAACCATGCCGGCGATATTCCCCCCGGCCCCGGGAATAATCCCTACAATCGTCCCGATAACGGCGCTGCGGATAATAAGAAAGGGCTTCCGCACCATGGCGAAAAAGACCCGCCGCACCATGTGCCGCTGCCGTTTATAGGGAATTGCCGTTGTGCTTTCCTGTTTCCGCTCGATCATGCCGATAATTTCCGGCACGCAAAAAAAGCCGATTAATGCAGGAATAAGCGAGATCCCGTTCTGCAGGCTTATCGTTGAAAAAGAAAACCGGACACTCCCGCCGATGGGAGCAATTCCGATCATACTCAAGAGAAGACCGAAGGCCCCTCCGATAAGTCCTTTGAGTATCGATTTGGACGCTAAAGTCGCGATAATGGTCAACCCGAATGTGGTAAGCCAAAAGAATTCCGGGGGGCCGAACTTCAACGAGGCCTCGGAGAGCGCCGGCGAAAGGAACAAAAGAAAAAGGACCCCGATAATTCCGCCGATGACCGAGGAAAGGGTCGCCGCGACAATGGCCCGGTAGGACTCTCCCTTTTTTGCCAAGGGATACCCGTCAAAGGTGGTTGCAATAGCGGAGGGTGTTCCGGGAGCATTGATGAGGATGGCGGAAAAACTGCCGCCGTAAATGGCCCCGCAGTAAATACCCCCTAACAACACCAGACTGTGGACCGGGGACACCCCGAACGTAAAGGGAACGAGAAGGGCGATTGCCATGGTGGCGGTCAGACCGGGAAGGGCCCCCACAACAATCCCGGAACCCACTCCTACAAGGATGAGGAGCAGGTTTACCGGGTGGAAGAGGGTTACAAGGGCTGTTCCGATCTGACCTGCCATATGGCCCGCCTATCTGTGTTGTCCCGTTAAATTTCCCCGAGTTCTTTCAGGACCTCGATGGTTTCTTTCTTTTTCTTTTCTATATAGGCTGCAAACTCTTTCGCGCCGATATTGTGGACCTGGAAAGCCATTTTTTCCATTTCACTCACAAAGGTTTCATCCGTACAGACTTTTTCAAAGGCCTCTTCTAAAACTTTGATGATTGAATCGGGAGTGTCCGGGGGCGCGCAGATACCCCGGTCGATACCCGACGTCATCTCTACACCCTCCTCGATAAAGGTAGGAACATCGGGCAGCTGCTTGAACCGCTGTTCCGTTCCAATCGCGAGGATTTTCATTTTGTCCTGCTGGGAGTAAAGATCGTTTGAATTTGCCATAATTGCCATGGTATGCCCGCCTAAAAAATTTGCAACCGACGGCGCGGCCCCCGTTGCGGGAATATAGGTAAACTCCGCGCCGCTTAAATGCTGCAGATTCAGGACCGCTAAGTGGTGTCCCGAATGGGTGCCGGACCCGCTGACAGTAACTGTTCCCGGGTTTTTCTTGGCATAATCGATTAATTCTTGTAAGGAATTAAACTCACTGTCCTTGGCAACGGCAAAACCGATGGGGGTTGTTTGAAACATGTAAACAGGCTTCAGTTCTTCGGTTTCATACCCCGCGTCGTCCCGAACGAGAGGCTGTATAATGATGTGGGGGACATTGTTCCCGGAAATGGTATACCCGTCGCCCTCGGTTTTTACAAGGTTCGACCACGCGACCGCTCCGCCGGCACCGGGCATATGCTTGATAATGACATCGACACCGAGCAGGTCCTGCAGCGGTTTCCGCTGGTATTGGGCGGTAACATCCGACTGTCCGCCCGGATCAAAGGGTACAATGTACGTAATTTTTTTCGCGGGGAAGTCCTTCGCCTCACCGGTCCCGCCGGCAAAGAGGAAACCGGTTATACCGAATAAGAAAACCAGCAGCAGCGCCGTAAGGGCAATTTTTTTTCCGCGTGTATTCATGATACAAGCCTCCTGATAAAACATTTATTTATTCGAATACGCTGATCCGAAAATTTCCGGATTGACAATATAACGGGGACGACGGCCCTGCAAGACCCTGATTAATTCGTCCATCCCTAAAACTACGTTTCTTTCAAAACTCTCTTCAGAATACCACGCGACATGCGGTGTTACCACGGCATTTTTGCATGTAAGTAACGGATGGCCGGCCGCGGGCGGCTCTTTGACCAGCACGTCCACTCCTGCCCCCCCGAGCCGCCCCGTATTCAGTGCTTCCGCGAGGGCTTTTTCGTCGATAATCTCTCCGCGGGCCGTATTGATGATGACGGCGTCACGCTTCATAAGCGAAAGCGCCTTCCCGTCTATCATCCCCTTTGTTTCTCCCGTTAGGGGCGCGTGGATCGACACATAGTCCGCCTCCGTAAGCAGGTCGGCCAGCTCATATTTCCGTTCCACCCCTAGCAGCTCAAAAATATCGTCGGCAATGTATGGGTCGCAGGCCGCAATATTCATACCGAAACCTTTCGCCTTCGGGACCATTTTCCGCCCGATTTTCCCCAAGCCCACTATCCCTAAGGTTTTGCCGGTGTAATTATATATCGGTTTCGATACTTTGTAGTCCCATCCGCCGCCTTTCGTTTCATCTAGTAACAGATGGAGCTTCCTCGAAAGGGATAGAATAAGCATCATTGCGTGGTTTGCCACGTCGTCGCTGCAGTAGGTTGGACTGTTGCTGACGGGAATGCCCTTTTCCGCGGCGGCCTTTACGTCCACGCAGTCGTATCCGACGGAAAGAGTCATAATGAGGCTGCATTTTTCCATCCCCGCGATAATGTCCCGGGACATCTTCCGGGCAATCAGGACCACGGCATCCGCGTCCCGTGCCTCTTCGGCAAAAGCTTTGTCATCCTGCCCTTCCGCGGAGACAATCGTTCCGTTTATTTCTTTTGTCCGCTGGTGAAAGTAGTCGAGACTGGGGAATTTGAGGAACAGCCGCTCCCCCGCAAGTACAATTTTTTTCATGCAATAATCCTGGATAGCACTATACAATTATCAGGGAAGTTCCTCAACACATGGTAATGGTAATGCCTTCCTGTTCAAACTTGCTCTTTGTTTCCCTGTCCAGGTTTTTGTCGGTAATAATTTCATCGAACACGGTTACATCCGACACTTTGTAGAACGAAGCCTTGTTGAATTTCGACGAGGTGATAAGGCCGACGGTTTTCCTGCCGCACTGTTCCATGATGATTTTCGAAACGGCGCTTTCGTTGACGTCATCGGCGGTGACCCCGGCCTCCGCGTCGATGGCGGTAACGCTTAAAAAGGCAGTATCCACCCGGATCTGTTCGAACAGCCGCGTGGAAGTCGGCCCTAAGAGAAAATGCTTGTAAATGTTAAGGATGCCCCCGGAAACGATGATCTCGAAATTCCGGTCGTACCGTTCGGCCAGCTCGGCTAAGCGCATGGCAACCATCGGAGACGCTGTTACAATTTTCAGATTGTTTTTATCGTACAGATTGTCCACCAAAGCCAGGTTCGTACTTCCCGACTCGATAATGATAAAATCACCGTCGGAAACCCGTTTCCCCGCCTCCTTCCCGATCCGCTTCTGTTCATCAGTCAACTCCCGGGAGGCAAGGGAAGCGCGTGGGGAGGTAACGATATGGGAGAGTGCCACCGCCCCTCCCCGCACCCGTTTTAAGTGTCCGTCCGATTCCAGTTTCTCCAGGTCCCGGCTGATGGTCATCCTCGACACCGGGAAGGCCTCGACTAAAACATCGACACTAACGGACTGCTCACCGTTTACCATTTCGAGGATCTTCTTCCTCCTGTCGAAAGAGAGCAGCTGATCATCCGAATCGTTTTTATTCATGGCCCCTATTTAAAACCGCCGCCCCTCACTGTGTCAAGGAATACCGCGATGATGATTACCGCGCCGCGGATCATCATCTGATAGAAACTCTGCACCCCTAACAGTACCATTCCGTTTTGCAAAACAGCCAGGATAAGAACACCAATAAGGGTGCCGATAAGCCGGCCCTTCCCGCCGGAAAGACTGATGCCTCCTAAAATGACGGCGGTAATAACGTCCATGAGCGCCGCCTCCCCGGCATTAGGCATTGCCGCCCCGACCTGTGAAACAAAGGTAATTCCCGCGATCCCGGCGGTGGCCGCGCTGACGATAAGGCCGAAAAAGCGGATCATCTTGATATTGATCCCCGAGAGATAGCTTGCCCGCGGGTTGCCGCCGACGGCGAACACCTTCCGTCCGAAGGCCGTATATTTCAGCATTATATGGATGAGAAGGAACACCACAGCCATTATGTAAATGGGCAGGGGAATGCCTAAAAGCCGGCCCCGGCCGATGGTTTGGAAAAAGCTTCCCGTAACCATTAAAGTCCGGGACTGGGTCAGAAGATAGGCAAAGCCGCGGAAAATGGCCATGGTACCGAGCGTCGTTATAATCGGGCTTATTTTCATAAACGCCACCGCGAAGCCGTTAAAGGCGCCGCAGGCAATCGCCACGAGAATGCCGAACACGATAACTAAGAGCGTGCTCATACCGCTCCGGGCGGCCAAAGCGACAATTGAAGTGGAAAATGCCACAACCGCGTACTGAGAAACATCCATTGCCCCTAAGAGCATGGCCACGAACAGACCCGCAGCCATGATACCTAGAATTGCAGTGCTGGATAAAACATTTAAAATATTTCTAATATTAAGGAAATAGGGAGAGGCAATAGCGAATACAATGCATAAGAGCACCAGCGCGGCCAGCAGGCTTAAAATTTCGCCGGATTCCTTTATTCTGCCTAAAAAAGAGGACCCGCCTCGGTTCCCTTCGGGCGCTTTTTCTTCAGCTGCTTTTTCTT
>CAYTSI010000072.1:0-1400 GCA_964440465.1 uncultured Spirochaetales bacterium | reverse complement strand
ACTTTCGGTTCGGTCATCATCCATTTTGAAAGGACCACCTTCTGCTGGTTTCCGCCGCTCAAGCTTTCCGCGGGAACATTCAAGCTCGGTGTTTTTACCCGCAGTTTCCGCACCCACTCGTTTACCTTTACCGCTTCTTCACGCAGGTCCAGGAATACCTTTCCTTTGATTTTATCGATGGAAGCCATGCTCACGTTATTTCGTACACTATGATGAAGCACCAGCCCGTCCAGTTTCCGTTCACTCGGCAGGAACGCAATCCCGGCCTTCAGGGCCTGATACGGTGAATCCCCCCGTACCGGCCTCCCTTCCAGGAGAATGTCACCTTTCTTCCTCTCCCGGGCGAGAAACATGGTTTCCACCATTTCGGTCCGCCCCGCGCCCATCAGCCCATAGAGGCCGACAATCTCGCCCCTCCTGACGGAAAGGCTGGAGATTTGTGTATGTTCAGTCTCGACATTGCTGACCTCGAAAATCGTCTCCCCTATTTCTCTATCCCCTATGGGATACATCTCATCAATGGTCCTGCCGACCATCATCTCCACCAGCTCCTGCTTCGATGTCTCATTTGTCGTTTTGACACCCACCAGTTTTCCGTCCCGCAGAACCATTACCCGGTCGGAAACTTCAAAAACCTCGTCCAGGTGATGGGAAATGTAAATAATCGACTTTCCGTCTTCCGCGAGTTTCCGGACAATGGAAAACAGTATCTGTATTTCCTCTTCATTAAGGGCCGATGTCGGTTCATCCATAACGAGAACATGCAGCTCCAGCGAAATTGCCTTGGCTATTTCCACCAGCTGCTTTTCCGCTACAGTCAGTCTGTTGAGCTTATAGAAGGGGTCGTATTTCAGACCGACCTTTTCTAAAAGCCCAGCCGCCTTCCGGCGCATCGCCTTGTAATCGATAAACTTAAAAAACCCTTTCCGTCTCGGCATATCACCGAGGAGAACGTTTTCGGCAATGGTCATCTCACTGACGTTGTTCAGCTCCTGGTACATGGTGCTGATACCGGTCTGAATCGCCTCGTGGGGCGTATAACCGCTCATCTCATTGCCGTCTAAGACAATCCGCCCGCTGTCCGCTTCATAGGCCCCGGAGAGGATTTTCATCAGCGTCGATTTCCCGGCGCCGTTTTCCCCTACCAGCGCGAGGACTTCGCCTTTGTGCAGGGTTAGGTCGACGTCATCCACCGCGAGGACTCCGGGGAATTGTTTCCGAATTTTTTCCATGGAAAGTACACACGTACCGCTCATAATTTCACCCTTTTTATCACCGCATATCCCGTCTATAACATTCCGTCTTTCTACAAGCCGGTTATGGACAAACGGCCGGTGCTTCAGTAAGCCGCCGGCCGTTTGTTCGGGAAATTATTGGGGATAGTACTCGTCAATGTTGTT
>CAYTSI010000071.1:0-15697 GCA_964440465.1 uncultured Spirochaetales bacterium | reverse complement strand
TCGAATTAAATTGAGGGAAAAATGGCCCACGAAACAATTTTAATTGTTGAAGATGAGCAGGATATTGTTGAACTGTTGACCTACAATCTCGAACAGGAGAGATACAATATCTGTTTTGCAGCGTCCGGCGAAGAGGCCCTTGCCATGGTGCATCAGAAAAACCCCGACCTTATCCTTCTCGATCTGATGCTCCCCGGGGTCGACGGCTTAGAGGTGTGCAGGAATCTGAAACAAAACGAGTCGACACGGAACATACCGATTATTATGCTTACCGCGAAAAGTGAAGATTCCGACGTTATTACCGGTTTAGAGATGGGCGCCGACGATTACATCCCGAAGCCGTTCAGCCCGAAAGTCCTCATTGCCCGTATACGCAGCGTCCTTCGGCGGCAGCTTCCCGCGGACGACATACGACAGGAACAGATTATAACGATACACGATATAACCATCGATATTTCCAAACATCAAGTCCTCTGCGAAAATGAGGAAATTGAACTGTCCGCCACCGAATTTTCCATTCTCGTTTTTTTGGCCCGAAACCCGGGCTGGGTTTTTTCCCGAAGCCAAATCATCGGCGCCGTGAAAGGCGAAGATTATCCCGTTACCGAGCGTTCGGTGGACGTTCAAATCCTCGGATTACGAAAAAAATTAGGAGTTATGGGTACATATATTCAAACGGTCCGCGGTGTCGGGTACCGTCTGCAGATGAAATAGCCGCGAATAGATGAAAGGGAAACGATTTTTCAGCTATATCCTTTTCACATTCCTGATAGTCCTTGTCATTGTGGGAATACGCTCTATTGTAACGGAGCGGAAACAATTTCAAAAGGCTGTACAGTACCAAATCGAGATCCTCAGTTCCTTCGGCGAAGTTATGAGCAAAGAACTGTCACCAGCCCATTTTTCCGATCCCGGACTTGCAGAGGCTTTCTGCGGACAGTTCGCGGAAGCGGAAGACCTGCATGTCTCCCTGCTTTCTTTACGGGGCGGTTTTGTCGGCGACTCTCATGAACTCCCTTCCCACCGCGGAAACAAGGGAGATTCTTTCGCCTTTAAAGACGCCCTTGCCACGGGGTCCGGCAGCGGCCTCCAATTCAACCCCGTATTTGCCGGGCAGGCGGTGTATATCGATATTGCCGTGTACGCCGAAACAGGTGAACCGGCCGGTGTTCTCGAGATAAGCAGACCGGTATCGGAAACGCGCGTAGATACGCGTTCCCTCGTTATCGGAAACCTTGTTACTACAATTCTCCTCATCAGTTCAGCCCTGAGTATCGGATACCTTATTATCAGGAGCTTTTACAAACCCATCACCGCACTGCGCGAAGCCGCGACCCATTACGGAAAACGGGATTTTGCCTTTGATCCCCATGTGGAGAAACCGGAAGAAATGCGGGTGCTCTCTGAAACCATGAAAACAATGGCGGCGAACCTCCGTTCCCGGATAAACGTTATTGAACAGCAGCGGAATGAACTCGAAATGATTCTTTCCTCGATGATCGAAGCAGTTATTGTACTCGATCCGCACCTGATTATTAGAAAAATTAATAAAATGGGACTTACCCTCCTGAATATGAACCGGGAGGAAGTTGAGAACAGAAGTTTAATCGAAATTTTCCGGAACTCCGAATTATACGAATTCGCAACCCAAATCCTCTTCGAACCCGGTCCGCGCGAAACTTCCATTTCTATTTTTGCCAACACCTCGTCTCCTCCGGCGGATGAGGGGCCGTTCAGCGAAAAAGGACGCCTGCTCTATCTGCAGGTCCACGGTACATCGATGCGGAACGACGGGAAAAATGATACCGACGCGTCCGTCCTGCTCGTCCTGCATGATATTACGAAAATGAAGGCCCTTGAAAATATGCGGAAAGATTTTGTGGCAAATGTGTCCCACGAGCTGAAAACCCCGATAACGTCGATAAAAGGGTTCGTCGAAACCCTCCTTGCCGGGGCGGTCAAGGACCCTTCCAAGGCGGTCCATTTCCTCGAAATAATTGAGAAGCACACCAATCGCCTCAATAGTATCATCGACGACCTCCTAAGCCTTTCACGCCTCGAGCAGTTTGAGAATATCGAACTCGAATTCAAACGGTTCTCCCTCTCCAGTATAATCGGCAGGGCCGTCGCGGTATGCGCGAACAAGGCAGCGAGAAAAGAGATCACCGTCACTGTGGAGGCAGCGGAGAATATTACGGCCGAAATTAATCCACAGCTGATAGAGCAGGCCCTGGTGAATTTAATCGATAACGCGGTTAAATACAGTGAACACGGCAGTACGGTAACCATTGTACTAAAAAAAGAAAACAGCCATGTCAGCATCTCCATCATTGACAACGGGTGCGGGATCCCCCCCCAGTCACTCGACCGGGTATTTGAACGTTTTTACCGGGTAGACCGGGCAAGAAGCAGGGACCTTGGCGGTACCGGCCTGGGGCTTGCAATTGTAAAACACATCGCTTTGTCCCACAACGGTGAGGCCTTCGCGGAGAGCGAACCGGGAAAAGGTTCGACCTTCTCACTGCTGCTGCCGGAAGAGCAGCCGCGCGCTCACGAATAAGAATTGACCTTTTCCGTTCTTCTTAGTATTGTATAGTAACCGTGGGGTGGTCGGCGGAGGTTTCTTCCGCGGGCCTGAGATTACACCCGTTGAACCTGATCCGGATAATGCCGGCGCAGGGACCGAGCAGTTTCCCCACTACAGTACCAACTATTCTCATAAGGGGTTTTTATGAAAAATCGAACACTATTAATTATTACGGCGGTTGCCGGCCTTCTCGCCTTTTCCGCGGGACAGGCGGCAGCCGGCGGCGCTCAGGAAGAAGCGGATTTAGTTATCTACACCTACGATTCTTTCGTTGCCGAGTGGGGACCAGGCCCGCGGGTCATACCGATGTTTGAAGAGAAAACGGGACATTCCGTTACAATTATTTCCGCCGGGGACGCCGGGCAGATGGTCAGCCGGGCAATTCTGGAGAAAAACAACCCGAAGGCGGACATTCTCCTTGGGATTGACAACAATCTGCTGTCAAAGGCATTGGAAAGCGGCATTCTCGAACCGTACAAGGCGGAGGGCATGAAAAATGTGCCGAAGGACCTGCATTTCGATCCGACCTATCATGTCCTGCCCTACGATTACGGCTATTTTTCCATCATCTACGATTCTGAAACCGTTGCCGACCCTCCCGCGAGCCTGGAGGACCTTACGAAACAGGAATTCGCGGATTCCCTCATTCTCATGGACCCGAGGACCTCCTCCCCGGGCCTCGGTTTTCTGCTGTGGACGGTCGCGGTATACGGAGAGAATTTCACCGATTATTGGGAGCGGCTGAAACCGTCGATCCTGACAATTACCGAAGGATGGGACACCGGCTACGGCCTGTTTACAAGCGGTGAGGCCCCTCTTGTTCTAAGTTACACCACCAGTCCGGCGTATCATCTTGAATACGAAAATACAAGACGGTACAGGAGCAGCATTTTTGAGAAGGGCAATTACATGCAAATCGAAGGCGCCGGAATAACCGCCGGCAGCCGGCACCGGAAGGCCGCCGAAGCGTTTATCGATTTTATGCTTACCGAAGACTTTCAATCCGTTATCCCGTTAACAAACTGGATGTTTCCCGTCCTGCCGGACATCGGCCTTCCGGACTCCTTCGAAGCGGCGAAAAAACCGGAAACAGGTCTTACCCATTCCTACGCGGACATTGCCCGAAATTACGAAAGGTGGATTGAGCAGTGGACAAAACATCTAAGCCGCTAGCGGGAAAACTGCTCTTTGTTTGCAGCCTGCTTTTTTTTACACTCTTCTTTCTGCTGCCGGTAACAACGGTTGTCCGGGACGCCTTTGTAACGGAACAGGGGAACGCGACCCTCTCCCATATCCGAAACATCGCCGTTTCCCCCTATTATCTCCGGATTATCGGGTTTACCGCCTTTCAGGCGGCGGTAAGCGCCGTTTTTTCCGTCCTTTTCGGACTTCCCGGGGCCTATATTCTTTCCCACTACACCTTTCCGGGGAAGCGGGCGCTCCGTTCCCTTACCACCATCCCCTTTGTTATGCCCGCTATTTTAGTCGTCCTCGGTTTTATCATCCTCTTCGGCAACAACGGTATTATCAATCGGGTGCTGATGAAACTCCTCGGCAGAAACACTCCCCCCCTCCGGATCCTCTACTCTTTTGCCGCTGTTATCCTCGCCCATGTGTTTTACAACTTCCCGATAGCAATGCGTCTTATTTCTTCCTCCTGGGAACATATTTCGGTAAAAAATATCGAATCGGCCCGGACCCTCGGCGCCGGGGCGTTCTACCGTTTCCGGACCATTACCGTGGTGAGGCTCCTTCCCGGCATTATCGCTTCCGGAACACTTATTTTCTTGTTCTGCTTTTTAAGTTTCGCCGTTATCCTCGTGCTGGGCGGCGGCCCCCGGTTTACCACCACCGAGGTTGAAGTCTACCGGCTTGCCCGGTTCTCGCTCGACTTTTCCACCGCCGGGGCCCTGTCGATTTTTCAGGCGGTAATCAGCCTGGGCATTCTCTTCGGCTACACGAAAATCCAAAACCGCCTTACCTTCGAGGAGCGGAACATCGAAAACCCGCCGGCGAAACCCTTACGCGGTATCGGCTCCGGGCACAACGGGAGGCGGTGGATTATCGGAGGGCTGCTGCTCTACGCCCTGCTGGTAGGTGTTATTATTATTCTTCCCCTCCTAACCATTGTTGTCCGTTCCTTTCAGGCCGCCGGGGGGTGGGGCCGGGAAACATACGTTACCCTGAAGTGGTATAAAAACCTCTTCGCGGGCGATTCAATCGCCGCCGCGGCGGTCACCCCGCGGGCCATTATCAACAGCATCAGTATCGCCGCCGGTGCTGCCCTGCTTTCCGTTTTTTTCGGCCTTGTTTCCGCCTACCGGCTGCGGGACCCCCGGGGTAGAGGGGGCGCTTTGTTCCAGACCCTGTTCCTCCTTCCGATGGGGATATCCACCGTGCTGCTCGGCTTAGGGTATGTCCGGGTAATTAATCTTTTTCCAATGCAGCGGACCGGTATATTTCTTATGATGGCCGCCCACGGCACCATCTCCTTCCCCTTTGTCTTCCGTTCCCTGCAGCCGTCGATACAGAACATCAATACCCGCTTAGGAGACGCCGCGGCAACTTTAGGCGCCGGAAGATGGAGGATTTTCAGGACCGTTGAAGCCCCGCTCATGAGAAGCGCCGTTGTCTCCGCCGCCGTCTTTGCCTTCGCGATATCCATCGGCGAGATAAACACAACCCTCCTGCTCGCGCCGGAAGGATTTGCAACCATACCGATCGCGGTCTATCGCTTAATATCGTCCTATAATTTTTTCGGCGCCTGCGCCTTAGGGACTATCCTGCTCCTCCTCTGCGGCGGCGCTTTTTATCTTGTCGATTTTGTCCTGCCGAAGGAGAGGATATAATGGATTTTACATGCGGCATCGAACTTGAATATCCCGGATTCACCTTGAAAGCCGATTTTGCCGCGGCATCCGGAAATTTGGTAACGCTTCTCGGCCCGAGCGGCTGCGGAAAAACCACCCTGCTGCGGTCCGCGGCGGGACTGGAAAACCTTTCCTCGGGAAGCTTTTTCCTCGGCGGCAGAGAAATAACAGGTCTGCCTCCCGAACAGCGGAACGTGGGATTTGTTTTTCAGGATTACGCGCTGTTTTCCCACTTGTCCGTGTACGAAAACGTCGCCTACGGCCCGAAAACACGGGGCTTCGGAAAAGCACGGACGGAAAAAAGGGTATTTGAAAAGCTCGACTTGGTCGGACTTCGTGAATACGGGACCAGGCGCGTTAACGAGCTTTCCGGAGGTGAACAGCAGCGGGTCGCCCTGGCCCGGGCTTTGGCGGTAGAGCCGGACCTGCTGCTCTTAGACGAACCTTTAAGCGCCCTGGACGCCGGAACGAGAACGGAGCTGCGGCGGAAAATTTCCCAAATTCAAAAGGAACTCTCCATTACGACAATTTACGTTACCCACGACCAGCAGGAGGCGCTGGCAATTTCCGACACAATTGTCCTGCTGAAAGACGGCAGGATTGTGCAGACAGGACCTCCCGCGGAAATCTATTACCGCCCGGAAACTGAGTTTGCCGCCAGGTTTATCGGGACTGCCAACATTATTCCCGGTCCGCTCTTTTTCCGGCCGGAGCACTGCCTCCTGGAAAAACCGCGGACCGGGGAGTTCTATCGGTTTTCGGGGCGGCTCCGGTACCGGGAATATATGGGAAAGGAGTACGCGGGGGAGTTGTATGATGAACAGCGGAAGTCCGTTATTTCGTTCTATTTTCCGGCCGAAACGCCGATTCCCGCGGGGGAAACGGTAGAACTCTTCGTCCCGAAAGCCCGGACAAGGCTGCTATCGCAGCAAGCCCAGGAGGATTTGCGCGCCGCCGATACATGAACCGATAATTGCGCCGAATATATTGATCCAGGTCAAATGCTTTTCGATAATAATCAGCAGTATTCTCTCCACATCCTGAATGCTGAGTTTGTTGATGCGCTCAACAACAAGCTCCCTGACGTCAATTAACCGGAGAATGGATTCCAGGTTTTTCAGTATCTGCTCCATTCCCGTCCGCAGGACCCACCGGTCAAACTTTCCCTTCTGCTCTTCCGAGAGGATTACAATGTCGTCGATTCGTACATGCCGAAGCGAAAACAGTACCTCCCCGATTTTCCCTTCCGGAACACGAATACAATCCTGCAAGCGCCCCCCCCGCGGGCCCGGGATATCGGAAAGGGGAATATCGACGAAGCGTTGTACTCCCTCACGTAAAGATTCTTCCAGTACGCGGATGCTTTCCGGATCTCTGCCGAGGGCCTCTATTTTGGCAATGATATCATCAACAATTTCCGGCATCCGGGTTTTCAGGGTTTTATCGTACCGTCCGGCGCTTATCATGAACTTCTGAAAAATATTCAGTTTCTGCTGCACCTCTTCGATAAAGGTCCGCCCTTCATCGAGCAGCCGCTCCTTCACCTCCGGGTTGTTTAAAATCGAAAGAAGGGCGTCTAACACGGCGGGATACAGCAGGGCAAACAGCCGTAGGGACAGCTTTTCCGTATCCACCGGCAGCAGCGCGGAAAGCGGTTTCGCGATAATTTTGTCCCACCGAAACATTTCCCGTACCTCTTTTCTGTCGAGTCTGTTGTTCTTGAGAAACGGCAAGACGTCCCCTGCTGTTGTAGCGAGAAGGGAATCGGCAATGCTGCCGGTCCGTTCCGACAGTTTTTCGGTAAAAGAGGGGGAAAGGAAGTGTTCCTCCAGCATCTCCTTCGACAGCAGTTCTTTCGAAACCATATCGCCGATGTTTTCGGCAAGCTGATACCGGTGTTTCGGTATTACCCCGGGGGTAAAAGGAACGCGTACCCCGAAGATCCGTTTTTCGGTAAAGGGGCGGAAGAGCATCCGGATAGCAATTGCATTCGTAAGAAACCCTATCCCCGCGCCGAGAAGCGGCGGCACGAGATAGGAAAGAACCCAGTGCCCCCCTTCGGGGCCCACTATTTAATCTCCCGCGACGCGGTTTCGGCTTTCTCTTTCGAGGAAAATATGTCCAGATACGCTCCGAAGACCCACCCGGTAAGGCCCCCGAAGTTGACCTGATACCAGTAATCATTTTCCCCCTCGACAACTTCGAGCCGGTCTGTCTTCGTCAACACCTCTAACACACTCCCCTTCCAGAGGGTGGTAACGGCTGCGGAGTCTAGCGTGGCCCTTTCCCGAAGCCTGAGATGTGTCGAAGTAACGACCGCCCAGGAGCTGCGGATCGCGAGGACGGAAGTAGCGGGCAGTTCAATTCCGGGGATTTCCTCGCCCTTTGAACAGCTGCCTGATAAAAACGGAGCAAGTATTACTAAAATTAGTAGAATTATGTTGAATTTCATCCTGTTTGTATGCATGTTTACGTTATGATAAAAAAATTAATACCATTTTTTTTTATCTTTGTCACATCCCTTTTCCCGGTTTTCGGGGAAAATGTCCGTTTTTATCATCATCCCGATGTTTCCGTTCTCTTTCAACTGAACAGGGACCCCCGGTATGTTATGAAACCGCAGGTGGAAGAGCAGATCAGCTACGGTTTTTCCCTTCGACTGTTTCACTATTTCGGGATAGAAATCGGCTTTCGTGTTTTCAACGTCCACCCCTCATCTCTCGCCGGCGGAACGCAGTACCGCGGATTTGCCGGTTTCGGACCTTCCGCCGGTCTTTTCGGCAGATATCCCTTTCCGGGGGGCGGTGCCGCCTTCCGGGGTTTCGCGCGGTTCCAGCCGAATTTCGCGGCATATTATAACATCAACATCTCGTTCTTCTACCTTTCGTTCCAAGGCGGCTGGGGGGTTGAACTTCACCTCGGCCGGGGCGGCGACTGGTTCCTTTTCGCGGCCCTTCCGGTATCGGTCAATTTCCGAAGAGACCTCTCTTTTTCTATCGCGCCCGGCCTTTCCGTCTCCTTTCACCACCAGCTGCTGCCCTGGCCCTACAAACAGGAGGAACACGTCAATGGGTAAACGTATGCCGGCGGCCGTTATTATCCTCCTCGTATTTTTCGGCGCCTGTACCCTGCGGGAAAACGAGGGCCCGGCGGGATACGCGCTCATTTACGGAGTGTCCGAGTACAGCATTGCCCCCGATTTAACGCTGACGCGAAACGACGCGGAAGCCATGGCGCGGCTGTTTACGGAACAGGGGTATGAAGTCCTTCTCCGGATCGACAACGACAACGGGGTCCCGGCGAGCGTAGAGCAGCTAAAAACGGACATCGAGTATGTGAAAACCATCATTACCGAAGACGATAACTTTGTCTTTTATTTCAGCGGCCACGGCGGCAGGCACCTCGATTTCTATGGTGACTACTCGGACCCTCCGGGAAACGAGGGCCCCGGGAGCGACCCCGATGACGAGTGGCTCTTCCTCTACGGCAGCCTCCCCTCCTTCGATTTTGAGGACTGGAGTAAAACGGCGGTTTCCGACGATACGCTCGGCAGTATGATGGCCGGTATTCCCGCGCCGAAAAAAGTCATTATTATCGATGCCTGCAATTCCGGCGGCTTTATCGGCACTTCTCCCGATGTAGACCGGGTCCCTTCCAACTATGAGTGGGACGAACAGACGGTGAACGAGGGCATTTTTTCGCGGTCCTTTTCCCTGTATATGTCCTATCCTGATATGGAAGAGACGGACATCCCCTGCCACACCGCCTACGTTTTAAGCGCCGCGGGGGAACTGGAATACAGCTGGGAAAACAGCGGGCTCCGGCACGGTATTTTTACCTACTATTTTCTGCGGAGTGCCGTGTACGCCGATACAAACGGAGACGGCCGCGTTACACTTGATGAAGTGTACCGCTACACCTCACAACAGATTACAACAAACTGGAATACCGAATTCTCCAACACCGTATACCACTACCATCCCCACCTTACCGGCGGGGCGGTAACATTTTCGCTTTTAACGGCCGAGGGGCCGGCGGCACGGTGAATTAGTCGGCCGGCGGCAGGGTAATCCGGTATCTTCTGAGCCTGCAGGCGGTGTTATCGAAAAGTGTCAGGTAATCGACCGCGACGCCGTCCTCCGCTGCTTCCGATGCCCCCAATCCTTCGACTTCGACATCCAGCACTCCCTCCCCGCCGGCGTCCCGGTAGTTGTAGAGTCTCCCGGGAAGGACCCTTGCTCCCTCGAAATCCTCGTGAATACACACGGAACCTAGAAGATCGCCTGAGAGGGTAAATTTCGCCGCCGCGGCAAGTTCCGGGAAAACCGCCCAAATTCCGTTTTCGGTTACCGCTACGCGGGCAATGGAAAAAGGCTGATGGGAATACTGGGCGTATAGGGCGAAAATGTTTTCTTCTCCGGAACGCCAGAGGACCGTAAAATTACCGGCGGAGAAGTCGGTACCGGTAAAATAGCCGATAACGCTCTCCCCGTCGTAATTTACCGCCGCGTAGGTCCGCTCGCCGGCAATTTCCAGATCGCAGGACCAAACCGTCTCATAATCAAAGGGGGTAAATTTTTTGTCGATGCTTCCCTCTTTGAAATATCCGATATGTTTGTTGTCGCCGTCCCACACCACGAAATCACCGCCGTCAAACAACTCTATGTCGGTTATATTCGCGTACCCGCCGGGCCCGACATCCATATCGGTAATGTGGCCCCCCGCCGAATCGAAGACCTGCAGGACCGAACCGCCGCCGTGCATGGAGATATACGTCCGCTCGCCGTTTGCCCCGACAGCTTTCGGATATGTCAACACCCCCGTCCCCGGCGTGTACTTGCCGGGGGACCCTACACTCCCCCAGGCAGCGTCAGCGGAAGAGAACGAGGAAGCCGTCCATTTCGGCCCGTCAACGAGAAAATAGGTCCCGTCCTCCCGGTACTCCATATCGGACACACTGAGAAACTCGTCATTTTCCGCCGCCGGGGCTGTAAACAGGAGAGTGCCGCTTATCGTGTCCAGCCGCGATATTGTCCGGAAGACCGCGTCAGCCGCGTACACCTTCGCCGGGTCGGACGCGATGGTCAAGAGATGCCAGTCGCTGAAGCTGCCCATCTCTGTCGGTCCGCCGGGTGTTAACAGTATCTGCGACGTACTTCCCGAATGCGGAAAAACACCGGCGACATAATCTCCCGACATACCGGCAATAACGGCCGCGAGCTGAAGACCCGCCGGGTCCCAGTTCAGGTCGTAATAACCGTAATTCGAATCGTAGCCGGCACGCACCGACGTTTCAACCTGTTCAATATCGGTACCGTTGTAGAATATCTGCGCCGCGAGGCCGTTATTTGACTGCGCCAGTACGTTAATGCAGTAATCGACGTTCGAGGAAAGAAATATATAATCCGCGGAAACGGCGAAACCGTCGACGTTTCGAAACAGATCGCCCTCGACACTGCCCAGTTCGTTCCCGTCCGGGCCGTACCAGCGGAGCTGATAGACTTCACCTGTATCCTCCGTTTCCTGCCGGGTAATCATATAGCCGACAACGTCCTGTATATCGATATCGTAGTAGAGAATGTCGAAATCGGTAAACGTGCCGACCTGTTCGACGGCGTTTGACGCCAAATCGACCCGGAACACCGCGTTTTTCGTCGCGACATACGCTTCCCCCGCCATCGCGGCGATATCGACAACCGGCAGTATGTTTTCGCCCAAGTTGATGTACGACTCGGATGAACCGGCCGTATTGTAGACCATGATCTCCGGCTTATAGGCGTCCCCAATCACCAAATAGGCCCCGTCGGGGGTAACGTCCATCGCGGAAGTATACGAAATACCGCTCCGCGACTCGTAGAGACGCTGCCCCGCCTCTACAACCAGCTCAAGCGTACCGGCGGATTCAAATTTCGGGTCCAAGGGATTATCGTACTCATACGGAAATTCGAACAAAAAGCATCCGCCGGCAAGCAGGGCGGTAAAAATGAGGAGAAATGGGGGTAAAATTCGTATCTTCGTCTTCATTATCTCATTTCTTTGATTTACAAATTATCTATATTACCATATGATAAACCTATGTCGGAAAAAATCAACATAATATTTTGTTTTTTTATTTTTCTTGCGTGCTTTCTGCCGCCGGCGGTCGTACTCTCCGAAGACAGAACGAACATCGCGATAATACCGATGAAAAACAACTCGGACATGCCCGAGTATACAACACTGTGTGAAACGGTGACCGACACGGTAACCTCGGTTATCCGCTTTCTCCCGGACTATACCCTGTACGAGGCAACGGACAATCCCGATCTCCTCACCGTCAATACATCGAACATGGAAAACCTGAAGGCCTTCAGCGAAAAACACTCCTACGACGAAATACTGTTCGGCGATCTGTCCCGGGACGAACAGGACAAACTGCTCTTTCAGCTGCAGATTTACGATTTGCGGGAGCACGATATTATTGTCGAACATGAAGCGATAGCGGAAACACTGTTAGATGTATTCGACACCGCCGACATGATGACCCTCGCCCTCCTCGGTCAGATTACCGATGTAAATATCGGATTTGGAACAATCGAACTAACGAAAACCTCCGGATTAGGGACCTACGACGTCTATCTCGACAAAAAACAGATCCGCAACCCGAAAAAGACCTTCGAGAAGGTATTGAACGGGGACTATCTGCTGGAAATCCGTCAGGACCGCCTCTTAGGGGACACCGTAATTTTTTCCAATCGAATATACGTAAACGAGTTTCAGACAACGACGGTGCGGTTTTCCATTCCCCCGGCAACGGAGGAAGAACTGCGGTTTATTCTTATCAAAAACAGTGAAATCCTCGATACCGCGTCGGACCCGGACAACATCGATCAATTTCTATCGGAAATTGCTGAATTTCAGGAATTGACCCGAAACATAACCTACGACCCCGAACTTGTACAATTGAAGGACACGATTTTAGATGAATTAGGTCAGCGGGCCGCCTATCTCTTGGAAGAAACGATGGAACAGGCGGACAGTACGTACTATTCCGATGACCCTGATTTTGAAGGGGCGAACCAAATTTATTCCCATATTACCGGGCTCGTCAACAACAATTTTTCCTACTCCTTTGCCGTCGGCAAACTCACCGCGCCGCGGGAAGTCCTCTATTCCTCCGCGGACGTTTTCTACCTCCTCGACGGGACGGACATCCCCCGCCTTTCATCCTTCGGCCCCGACGCGGTCCCCGTCGCCTCCCGGGAATTACTGGATTTCGATACCCCGCCGGAATCGGTGAATCTGGCCGTTGACTCGGAGGGGAACTGCTTCGTTTTCGCCCCGGGGACAAACAGCGTACTTCGCTATACTCCGGAATTGGAAGGACCCGTTCGGTTGACGATTCCGGACTATAACGCGGACCCGGAGGAACATCCGCGTATTGCCGTTTCCGAAGGGAACGCGGTGTATCTGCTTGGAAACGACCGGAATATCGTTTTTGAATACACCCTGGCAAACGAATTGACCATTGAACGGGACAGCGTTATTGAAGAGGCCCTGACCACCGTCTTGGAAACAGCCGGCGGCGGTACTTTGGGAACGGCGTTTTTCGATACAAGCAATATTCTTCATCTTTTTTTCCCCGAAACAGGAGAGGTCCTGCAGCTCACATCCTTAGGAGAATTAGCATCGTCGGTCCAACTACCCGGCAGTTCCGCGGAATCGAACATCGCCCTGGATACAATGGGATATTACTACGTTACCCTGCCCGGCGAGGACCGGGTGGTAAAATTCAGCCCGAAAGGGGAGTTTATATCCGAGTTCGGCGGGTCCGGCAGTGACGAGGGACAATTCAACCGTCCCGAAGGGATCGCGGTGGATAACGACGGGACCGTGTATGTCGCGGAAGGGGGGAACAACCGGCTCCAAATTCTTACATTGGCCGCCCCTCCCCTGCTGCTGCCCGCCGTTGCCCGATACGGAGAACAGTTTGACCGGAGAAAGGAGACCAGCGAACAGGCGGTCCGGAAATTTCAGGGCGTAACGGTGGACGGTACCTTCCTGAAATCGACGGTCAAATTCGCGGTACCGCTGGGCATTATGGCTTCCTCCTTCGGTTTCGGTGTTCTCGACACTATTTTGTACCGAAGCTCCATGGAGAATTTAGCGGAATACCAAAACAGTACCGATGCGGAACGTGTAGAAGAGCTGAGGGCGAAATCGTCCCGTAACTGGATATTTTCCCGGATGTCCCATTACACGGGATACGCCGCCATGGGCGTCGGCTCCTACTGGCTTGCCTCGAGTATTACCGAATCCATCGACGGGAAGGTGCAGAAAGGCCGTACCATAGAGTATCTCCAGTCCTTCGATATGGACAAGGAGTACGATGTGGATGAGAAAAAGTTCCGCAGCCTCCAAACGGCCCGGGTAGTAGGTCTTACCACGGGGCTGCTGCCGCCGATTATCGGGGGGACCGCGGCTTTGGTCCTCTCCCTGTTTCCCGAGATAAATCCCCAAATTCCCCATATCGTCGCGGCGGGCTGTATTGCCGTACCGCCTATTTTTGCCCATGTATATGCCGGGCAGATGAGCTGGGGCAGCTTTGTAACGGGACTTATTGCCGATGCCTTTGCCTTTACGGCATTTCTCTTTACGAAGGATGTTCACCAGTCGGTATACCTCGATTCCATAGAAGACCCCGTGGAACGGGGAAATACCTATGTATCCCAATCGTTTGAGTACATGATGTCCAATTATTACTTGGTCGGGGCGCTGGCATTCCGCTTTGCAGCGGGGCTGCATGATTTTAAAAAAGGCTGGGAACGGGCGAACGAGTACAATACCTACGAGGCGGTTACCGAGCGGCCGTCGCCCCTTTCAATGCAGGTTTCCCCCTACATGGACAACCGGGGCGCTCCGGGTATCGCCGTCAATCTGCAGTTATAGATTTATTCAGGAAAGTTGACAAGTTCATACCGCTCCCATCCTATCCACCCGCGGTCGTCCTGAAGAGCGTCAAAAACGGCGGTTTTTTCTTGTTCCCCGGTAAATTTTGTAAACGCAATGGCGTATCCCCTGTTTCCGCCGTTTGACAAAACACACTTCTCCTTTACAAGATGGACAGTCCTCGGCCGCACGTTCACTTCGCGGTTAAAATCTACCGTATCCGTCGTTTTTTTTCCGAAAAGTTTTGCTTCCCGCCTTGTTATTTCCGCCGACTCAAGTAGATACATGCCCGATTCGCATTTCACCACACTGAATTCTCCGCTGACCGGCAGCCGGAGTGTTACTTTTTCAGTACTTTCCTTCCCTTGCGTGGAAAAAATAAGGACAACATCGGTAATTTTCTCTGTGCCATCCGAAATTTCCCGCTCCATCGAACATGCCGCGACTAATAAACTTTCGGTTGGTGTGTGAGGAAACGGCAGTGAGGAACACCCGATTAAACTTCCAACAATTATAAGCAACGGAAATAATTTGTTCATATCCTGATTGTGTTTTTTTTTGTACACCCTGTCAAGAATAATATATTGCAATGCTCACTAAATAGTAGTAAGATAATCGACATGAAGCGGATTGTCCTCTTTGTGCTGATTGTACTGCTCATGCCGTTGCCCGCGTTTTCTGAAGACACCGGCTATGGAATAATTGAACCGGGCGCGGCGGCCCTGTTGGGCGCGGGGATGCTTTTTATGGAGTCTTCTTCGCTTCTTATCAGACCGATGCTGTTGGTTGCTCAGGACGGGGCACTCGCTTCCTATCAGGCCTATCTTTCAGACACCTCCGGAAGCTTCGACAGTGAAAATTTCGACGACGGCGCCTTGGCAGAAAAACTGCAGATACAGCACTGGGTAAACTTCGGGGGGGGAATGCTTTTTACCTCTTCCCTCTTTTTCTTCCCGGACGAGCAGGTAACAATATCAATTCCGGGAAAAATCAGTCTGATAGCGGGTCTCGCGGCGATTATGACGGGAAACTTCTTCGATTTTCTGGCCCTCGGCTCCTACGCCGAGTCGAAGTATTACGGTCTCGGCTATGAAGACGCGACCGCGGGCGCGGCGGACCTGTACGCGGCCTATGCCGACAGCTACGGAGCGTTTACAGCCGCGAACGGGATGGGGCTTATCCTGAAGGGTGTCGGCGGCGCGGCGGTATTCGCCTCCTTTCTGCTGCCGGGGAAAAAACAGCCCTACTTCCCAAGTACGCTGCATAAAATAATGAACGCCGGGGCGCTGCTGTTCATGACCGCCGGAATGGT
>CAYTSI010000070.1:0-15769 GCA_964440465.1 uncultured Spirochaetales bacterium | reverse complement strand
AAATCAGCAGCCGAAGAATCGCCTGTTATTGAAAAACCTGCTGTTCCCATATGGGGTTGAGTGCCGCCGCGACTGGACGAAAACCGGATTCGTTCTGCTTTTCAGTATATTTGCCGGACTCCTCTTCGGATTTAATTTTTTCTGGTCTAACTTTGTCATTGAATTTACCCCCCTTGCAGCGGTGCTCCCGGCTGCCGGGATTGTGTTAACTTATTCGCTATTCGGACTTTTTATTCTGTTTCATTTTTTCCTGACACGGTTTTTTCGGCGTACACGTAACTCGCCTGAAGCAGGAAACGCACCACGGACCGGACAGCTGTACCGCCTCTTTTTCCTGCCCCTCTTTTCCTTTCAGCTGCTGCTGACCTTTTGTACCGCGGTCTTTCTGATGCTGGACTGGGTATCCCTAATGGTCTATATCAACGATTACTTCCGTTTTTTTATATACGCGTGGATTATTGCAGGGATGATGCAGCTTACCGTTCACATCCCCAAACCGGAACGGTACAGGGAAAATGTACTGCTTCTCTGCTCTTTCTGCCTTGCTTTTTTTGTCCTTACCCTGATACTAAAACAGGTTAAGCTGGAAGCAGCCGGTTTTTTTCGATAAGGAGTTACAATGGAAGGGAAAACAAAGATCTATTTCGAGGAGCACGCGGACATTTCCCTGCTCTCGGGTAAAACAGTAAGCGTTGTCGGATACGGCAACCAGGGGAGGTCCCAGGCGCTGAATCTTCGGGACAGCGGCGTACAGGTGATTATCGGCAACGACAATACACAGGCCCATAAACATTACAGAGACAGGGCTTCAGCCGACGGCTTTGCCGTTTATTCAATCCCTGAAGCCTCGGCCCTCGGGGACATTCTTTTTCTGCTGCTCCCGGACGAAGAGCTGCCCGCCCTTTTTTCCAAAGATATTTCTCCGAATCTGAAACCGGGCGCGTGCCTTGTTTTTGCCAGCGGATACAACATAGCCTTCAATCTCATCAATGTGCCGGAGGGAATCGATGTCATTATGATTGCACCGAGAATGATCGGCGTCGGGGTGCGGGAAACCTTTCTCTTAGGCGACGGGTTTTTCAGTTTTATCGCGGCACACCGGGACGCGACGGGAAACGCCAAAGGGCTGCTTCTCGCCTGCGCCCTCGGCATCGGGACCCTGAAAAAAGGCGCCGTTGAAACCACAATGAAGCAGGAAGCGGTATTGGATTTGTATAACGAACAGGCCTTCGGCCCCGCCTTCGGCCGGGTCCTGTTAACCGCCATTAATGTGCTTATAAGAAACGGACTGCCTCCCGAGGCCGTTTTAATTGAAATGTATGTAAGCGGTGAAATGTCGTACACCTATCAGAAAATGGCGCAGGTAGGGCTGGTGGACCAGGTCAACTTTCATTCCCATACCAGCCAGTACGGCGCCATGTCCCGGGGAATCCGCTACATGAATCTCCCGTTACAAGAGAAGTTCCAGCAAACCTTTGACGAGATCGCTTCGGGCGCCTTTGCCCGGGAGTGGGAAAAACCGGCCAGTAAACTAAAGTTCAAAGCCCTGAAATTCTTTGCTACAAAGCAAAAAATTCGAAAAATTGAAAAGCAGGTCCGAAAAAACCTCCGGCTTCCCGAATTCGATATGTCGAGAGCGGCGGAAGGTCTCGAAGCACAGTTAAATACCCCGGGGCTGCGGAAGGAAATCGATGAAATGAAACAATACTTTGAGGCCGAATGAAAGAACCGATACCCCGAATTGACACCTCCCCGGAACTGCGGGAAAAAATAGTGCCGCTGTGCAGGCTGAAGCACGGTGAAATATGGACCGACCCTGAAAAGAGACACATTGTAGCGGTTGCCGACGCGGCCTCGGCGGATGAAGTCGCGGACGTCATGGGCGGAAGGGAAATAAACTGCGCCGTCCAGGACCCTCCCTACAACCTTGCCGTGGGCGGGAAAAACAGCGGCGCTCTCTTCCGCCGCGGGACGGAAGAGTATATCGGTTTCTCCCGCGAATGGGTCGCGCGTACCTTAGACCACATGGCGGAAAACAGCCACCTCTACATCTGGCTCGGCGCGGACCAGAACAACCATTTTCAGCCCCTGCCCGAGTTTATGCTGATGATGCGGGATTTCTCCAACCTGCGCTCACGCAGCTTCATAACACTTAGGAACCAGCGGGGATACGGTACGCAGAAAAACTGGATGTGCGTTCGGCAGGAACTGCTGTACTACACAAACGGCGATCCCGGGTTCTCCGTTGTCTATACCGATATTCCAAAAGTTTTAAAGGGGTACTATAAAACCGTGGCCGGAAAAAAAACGGAAAACATGGAACGGAGCAAATCGGACACAATCCGCCCCGGGAATGTCTGGCTCGACATTCAGCAGGTTTTTTACCGCATGGAAGAAAACGTCCCCGGCACCTACGCCCAGAAGCCGCTGAAAGCCATCCTGCGGCTTATCGAAAGCAGCACCGCCGCCGGAGACACAACAGCGGATTATTTCTCTCACGCGGGAACGACGCTGCTCGCGTCTGAAATCCTCGGCCGCCGGTGCATTACCTTCGACATCAGCCCGATCTACGCGGAACTGACCATCCGCCGTCTGGAGCACTACAGAAAGACCGGGAAAGCCGGATGGCAGTGCGCCAACCCATTTCCGGAAATCGGCAGCGGGCCGGACCAAGACGGAAACCCGCCGGAGCAGCAGGAACTTTTTTAAGTTGATGTATATATTCCGCCCTGCAGCACCGACAGATAAAAATCCCAATTCTTCAGATAGTTCCGTTTAACAACTTCAGTATCTTTATTGCTCTTGAACTCCCGTAAAAACTCATACCTCGTTTTCAACAGCAGCCAGGTTACCAATTCGGTAATACGGCCTTTTTCGAAACGGAGACGTGAATCGTCGGAGTTTCCGAAAACATCGGTAAAATGTTTGATAAACGAGGCGTTCACCTGCTCTTCGATCCCGTCGTTGTGCAGCTCGTGGGTCCGGACAATAAGGGAAACATAGCGGGGATGGTCGATATAGAAATCGACTGCCAGCTCCGAAACCACCCGCAGCCGCTGCAGCAAATCCGCCGGAAATTCATCGATCTCCTCCGCGATCCGCCGTTCGAGGTATCCGTACAGCTGCCGGTATGTATACTCCACAACATACAGAAACAGTTCCTCCTTCGTGGTGATGTATTCGTAAAGCCCCCCCTTCGATATACCGGCGCGCTTTATTATTTTGTCGGTGGAACCTTTTTCATATCCCCTCTCACCAAACTCCTCGATACACGCGGTCAGGATCCGCTGTTTTTTATCTTCCGGCAGTTTCTCGAAGGTCTTTTTCATAGCAGGAAAACTATACCCTGAATCGGCATTGGGGGAAAAGTAGACGGAAGGAGTCTTTTTTTTACCCGGTTTATATGCTACACTAGATACATTAAAAAACATTCAACGCGGAGGATACAACATGGACGTAAAAACAATACGGGTGAACGGAAAACGGCTGCAAAGCACCCTGGAAGATATGGCAAAGATCGGAGCGACCCCCGGAGGAGGCGTTCAGCGTCTCGCGTTATCGGATGAAGACAAAGAGGCCCGGGAACTGTTCATCTCCTGGCTGAAGGAACTGGACCTGCAAATTACGGTTGACGAAATGGGAAATATTTTCGGCCGGCGCCCCGGAAAAAATAACGACCTTCCCCCGGTCGTAAGCGGATCGCATATCGACAGCCAGCCGAAGGGCGGCCGGTTTGACGGGATCTTAGGTGTTATGGCGCCGCTGGAAGTGATGCGGACGGTCCATGAAAACAATATCGAAACGGAACGGCCCCTGGTAATTGTCGACTGGACAAACGAGGAAGGCTCCCGGTTCGCTCCGGCAATGGTTTCCTCCGGCGTGTGGGCGGGAAAACTCGACAAGCAGTGGGCCTACGACCGCACCGACAAGAACGGGAAAAAGCAGGGGGATGAGCTGGAACGGATCGGTTTCAAAGGCGATGTTCCCGCGAAGGCATGGCCGTTTCACGCCTATTACGAATACCACATTGAGCAGGGCCCCGTCCTGGAACGGACCGGCAAGACAATCGGCGCGCCGAAGGGTATCCTCTGCCTGCACTGGTACGACATCTATCTGGAAGGCACCGCCAACCAGGTGGGACCTACTCCCATGGAGGGCAGGAACGACGCGCTCCTGTCGGCGGCGGAAATGATTCAAACCGTCAACAAGGCAGCCCATATTATGGGTAACATGGTGGGAACGGTGGGAGAGATCCAGAATTATCCCAATTCCCGGAACATTATCCCCGACGGCGTCCATTTTACCGTGGACATCCGCTCCTGGGACGACGAGCACGCGATTACGGCATGGGAACTGATGAAGAAGGAATTCCAGGCAATTGCCGAACGACACGGAACTCCGTTAAAAATGGAGGAAACCTGGCGGGTAGAGCACGCGCCCTTCAATGAAAAGCTTGTCCAAAACGTTCTCGACGCGGCGGAAAAGCTCGGCTACTCCAGCCACTATATGGTTTCAGGCGCGGGACACGACGCGAGCTACATGAACCAGATCGGCCCGGCGGCAATGATATTTATTCCGAGCATCGGCGGACGGAGCCATGTGGAAGTAGAAAAATCGACCTGGGAAGACTGTGAAGCAGGGACGAACGTTCTGTTTCAGTGCATGGTTACATCGGCGCTGGAATAATGCGCCGGAACGACCGAAAAATAGAGGACCCGAAGGAAATTCAACGTATTCTCCAATCGGCGGCAGTTTGCCGGATCGGCATGTACGACGGTGAATACCCGTATGTGCTGCCGGTAAACTTCGCCTACGATCCGGAAGAAAACCTGCTGTTTTTTCACTCGGCAACGACAGGCAAAAAGGTCGACATCCTCGCCGAAGGACCCCGGGTATGCATTGAAATTGATGAGCCCGGCAGGGTAATCGATAACGGACCGCCCTGCGATGCCGAGTTTACCTACGCGTGCGTCATTGCCCGGGGGCTGGCAGTTCTCTGTACGGATGAATCGGAACAGAAAAAGGCATTGTCAATGCTTACCCGGAAATATCTTGACCGGGACCACAGCTTCGGCGACGGTGAGCTGCAGTCCGTCGCGGTTTACAAGGTAACGCTTGAGGAAATAAGCGGGAAACGGCACCGCCGGAACTGAGCGGCCGCTTCCCGGGACCTTGTACCTCTACTTGTACGCGCACTTCGAGGCTTCATCGGCAAAGGCCCTGATGAGTTCAATATCGGCATCGAAAAAGTGGTCGGAAGGACACAAAATGTACCCGCCCCCATCGCCGGCTTCGGAAAAGCATTTCCGAACGTAAGCACGGGTCTCTTCGGGAGTACAGCCTGTAAAGTAATGGGCCTGGTCGAAGCCGCCGATCATGCACACCTTATCGCCGATTCTCCGCTTCGCCTCGCTTAAGTCGACGTCCGCACCCATACTTACGGGAGTGAATGTCTCCATTGCCGCGGGCTGCATTTCGGCAATGTCTTCGAGAATGGGCATCATCCCGCCGCATGTGTGGTACGCAATCCGTATACCCGCCTCCCGGGCCGCCGCGATCAGCGGTCCGTCATAGGGCGCGACGAATTCCCGAAATATATTCGGCGAAATAACGGTCGTCGACGCGTCGCCCCCCCCTAATTCGGTAACATCGTAGGCAGCACCCCGCATGGAGCGGATGTAGTGCAATTTCCGCGTCTGAATAATCGAGAGAAACTCATGGACCCACTTCGGATCGTCGAAGGTGTCCATAATGGCCTGTTCCGTTCCCCGGATACAGCAGAAGTCCTGCCAGCAGCCGGGCTGCCCGTAAATGTCAAAGGGGATAATAAAGCCCCGGATTATACCCCGCTCTCCGAAATCTTCCGCCGCCCTGTTGACCGCTTCAACATTACACACGGGAAAGGTCTGATATTCGGCGACGATTTCGATGTCTTTTTTTTCTTTTATAAGATGCTCCGCCACCCATTCGGTGTAGCTGTTTGCCTGAGTTACCGCCGTCAAGTTTCCCTTCGGTGTGCGGATTGTCTGCCGACGTGAAAGGTACCGGTCGTCTTCGAGCTCCTCGATTTCCAGCCGCCAGTTGTCGGAAAAAATCCGTTTTACCTGCAGAAAGCCCGGGTCCCCCTGATCGGGGTCCTCATACTCCCCCCTGTCAGGGTCGGCGGTCACCGGCACCACCCAGCGAATGGCATCGAGTCCGAAGCTGTCGAAAAACTGGTCCGCGGATATGCCGTCCATATATTTTTCGGTAAAATACGGCATAACGTGATGCGTTGTTGCCGGAAGCCTGTCCGGAATTTTGTTATCCAAAGCCGTCACTAATCGTTCTTTTGATGTCATTCTGCTCGTCTCCTATTTCAATATATCCAGTCAAAAAGCCGGAACAGGAGGATATAAAACACAATTGAACCGGCGTAAAATCCGGCTAAAAAAAACAGTGAGTTCCGCTGCCCCTGCGCGCATAAAACATGCTGACGGAGTACACAGCCCCCGGCAAATACCGACAACAGCCCCATCAGCCAGCCGCCGATAACGGTGGCCGCCATAAATGTATTCCCGATTCCCCGCTTCACGCCCGCGGTACTCGACATGCCGCCGATAAAACGAAGCGCCTGCCCTTCCCCTGCCGTTCCCATTGCCTCGGCTGACAATTTCATTGCCCGTTCTTCGACCCGGGACAGCTCTTCTACGGACTGATATTCCGGAATACCCTCCGGCAGCACCCCGAAAGCATACAGCACCGAGGTCAGCAGCCAGACGGTACAGAGAAAGGAAAAGAAACCTGCAAGGAGCTCCCGGTCCCGGACCAGGATAAAGTCCCGAAATCCCGCGGTAAAGCACATCCGCGAACGCTGCGCGAGATATCCGACAAGCAGCCCCATGCAGCCGAGGAGGACCGAACTGAGAATAGGCAGGTTCATTCTCCGCCTCCGCGGGGCCGTACAGCCCGCCGCTTTATAATAAGCGTCCCGCAGGCAATACCCGCGAACATTGCGGCAACCCCGGCGGCGGCATACACATCCCCGTAGCCGGAGCGCAGAATCAGCCTGGTAGGACAGCCGAAAATCAAAATCCCGATAACCATTACAATAAAACCGAACACAAAAAAGCGGAGGGGCTTGTCCGCTTTCAGCACCTTCCGTTCACCGTTTATTCGGGCCGCGGCAAAGGCCCCTAGAAGAATTGCCGGGGAGGAAAGAAAGAGTATTCTTGTACTGATAAATGATACCTGATAGTTAGTCCCGAACAGGGCATTGACAATCCTGTTCAAAAGGTCCCGGGTATGACAGGTCAGGCAAAAGGCGTAGGCAGAAGGCGGGTACACCGATAAAAAAACCTCGGCACCTACAAACAGCACTCCCGCTGCTATGCCGAAGACCCACGGCGGCACGTATCTCTTCATTGCCTTTTACTGCTCCGGATAATGGTGAAACGCCTCATACTGTACCGACTTTCCTTTCAACAGCGCCGCGCAATCCTCCCGCAGGCTGTAATCGAACCGAAGTGCCACCCCGCAGTTCGGACTAATTTCCCGGGGCCCCGGTACCAGCACCGCTTCGTAGTCCGCTTCCTGTAAGACCTTCTCGGCACGCAGCGCGTGGGTGGACCCGTAAAACGTAATGACCCCTTCTAAGTGGGCACACTGCTGTTTCCGTTTTCTTCCGCGCCTGCCGAGTCCCATCAGCTCCCTTCTCCCGAAAATTCCGCCGCGATGGTCCGCACCGCCCGGACAGCAGCGGTTATTTCACGCTTTTTCGTAAACGGCCCGATTCCGAAACGGACCGTCCCGCCGGGGAACGTCCCGATGGCGGCATGCGCCCTGGGCGCGCAGTGAAGTCCGATACGGGTAAAAATTCCAAAACGGCTGTCAAGAGCTTCACCCGCCGCGGAGGAATCCAATCCTTCAATTGATATCGAGACAACCCCGGTACGCACGGCGGGGTCTTTAGGTCCGTACACCGTAACGCCGGCCATTTCCCGAAGCCCTGCTAAAAACATCGTCAAGAGCTCGACTTCATGCCGGCGGATATCCGCTGTCCCCCGCTTATGAATGTACTCCACGCCGGCGCCTAAACCGGCAATACCGATAACATTCAGTGTCCCGCTTTCGAGGCAGTCCGGAAAAAAGTCCGGCTGTACCTCCCGGTCGGACAAACTTCCCGTCCCGCCGAACATCAGCGGCGCGGGCGAACCCTCTTTTACATACAAAAACCCGGTCCCCTGCGGCCCGAGGAGCCCCTTGTGCCCGCTCGCAGCGAGGAAATCGACACCGAGGGCGCTGCAGTTTATTTCCAGGGCGCCCGCGGTCTGGGCCGCGTCTACCAGGAGGGGCACACCCTTCTCCCCGCATCCTTCGGCTATTGCCGCGATGTCCTGAATTGTACCGGTAACATTCGACGCGTGGTTTACGCAAACGAGGGCCGTCTCCGGACCGATCCTGTTGATAATGTCCGCCGGGGACACCAGGCCCCGGGAGTCCGCTTCCACGATATCGATTGATACACCCCGCTTTGTAAGCTCCCGGCAGGGACGGAGGACGGAATTGTGCTCCATACTGGTGGTAAGCAGATGGTTTTTTTCCGGCCCGCCGGAGTTTTTGCCGGCGGCGAGAACACCGAAGAGTACAATATTGAGGCCCTCGGTGGCATTTTTTGTAAAAATGATCCTCGACGGGTCGTCTACGGATAACAGCTCTGCCAGTTTTTCCCGTGTATTCAGGACAATTCGTCCTGCCTCTATCGCCTTCCGGTGACCGGACCTTCCGGGGTTGCCTCCGCATTTTGAAAAGTAGGAACGCATGGCCCGGATAACCGATTTCGGCTTCGGCCAGGAAGTGGCGGCATTATCGAAATAGATACTCATTGCGTCCCCCGAAGATCAAATATTTTTACAATATTCATAATCCAGTCCTGGTAGTAAAACTGCTTCTCTCCCTTCGTCCCGGGAAGGACAACTTTCCAACCCTCTTTTGTTTCAACAACCGGAAGCGTCTTCTCCCAGCTGAAGATGGTGCATGCCCCCAGGAGATGGCCGCTTACCCGCAGAGGAACGCAGGCGGCCTCCCCGCTTCGTTTACCGAAAACCGTTCCTTCCGCTTGTAACAGCCATTCCGGAAGCGGACAGGGGCCGTCAAGCACCTTTCCCCGGATATTGTGGAGCTTAATCCACATTCCTTTCCGGCCGAGCTCAAACTCCAGCCGGTCGACGAACTCCGTTCTCCCGGTTATCCCCCGGTAATACGCCGGGCTTCCTTCCACCGCTTCTTTAAACGGCGCCGGCCCTTCTTCGGTAAAATCAGGTTCGATGGAAATCTCGTAGGCCTTATCGTACATTCCCCTGTCAATGTACATATAAAAAGATACGGCGGCGTCCTCCGGGGTTTTCGTCCCCGGAAACGCCACCTCCCCCGCGGCGCGGTAGACCATGTCGGCTAAGAGGAGCGGCTTGTCTCCGGCAAACCGGATACCGGCACCGATTAGAAAAACGACACATACCATAACCGGGATAATCCGGGCCGCGCGTCCCATACCGACGGTTAATGCCGATTTTTCAGTTCATCAACGGCAACGGCAATAATTATGATTGCGCCGGTAATAACCAGCTGAAACATAGTTTCCACATTGAGCATACCCAAGCCGTTTTGAATAATCCCCATAATCGCCACGCCGATGAAAGCCCCTAAGAGCGTTCCCCTGCCGCCGGAAAGGCTGACCCCTCCTAAAACGACAGCCGCGACCACCTGAAACTCAAAACCCAGCCCCGCTAAGTGCTGGGCCGATCCCAGCCTGGACGCGAGCAGGATAGCACTGACCGATGCAAGGGTCGAACACAGAACAAAGGCGCTGAACTTCATCCGGCCGGTATTAATACCGATAAACGACGCAACTTCCGTGTTTCCCCCCACCGCGTAAAGCCGCCGCCCGTAGGTGGTATGCCGCATGATATAGATAAACACCAGCAGAATAATAAGCATCAGAATCGACGAATAGGGCAGTATTCCGAACAGCTTCAGGTTCCCGATTGCAAAGAAAAAATCGACCTGTGCATCGTCGGTAATCGGGACCTTCCCCGTTACCAGATACACCGCCCCCCGCAGGGCGTAGTACATCCCCAGCGTTACGATGAGCGAATTGATTTTAAGCCTCGTTACCAGCAGACCGTTAATAACGCCGATGAGCGCGCCGGCAATCAGCGCCGCGACGGCCCCTGCCAGGAAACTCCCGGTGGCGTTCATCAGTGTTACCAACGGCAAAGCGGCAAAGGCCTGCAGCGAGCCGATGGAGATATCAACCTCCCCCGAAATAACCAGCATCGCAAGTCCCACCGCGGTTATCGCGGGCAGACTGATCTGTCCTAAAATATTGGTAATGTTTCGCAGCGAGAAAAAATATTGTGAAGCAACACTGAAAAAAACGAAGATGACCGCGAACACGATCAACAGTCCGAGCTCCCCTAAACCGGAGATTTTCGAAAAAAAACCCCGTTTCGTTTCCGTATATTCCGCGCTTGTTTTTTCCATTCCCGTTCTCCAGTTACACCTTATTGTATCGCGGCCGCCAGGACCTGTTCCTGGTCCACGTCGTTCCGGTCAAAATTTCCGGTAATTCTTCCGTCGTTCATGACAATTATCCGGTCGCTCACACCCATCAGCTCCGGCATTTCCGACGTCATCATCAGCACCGCCACCCCGTCTTTCGCCAGGTCGTCAATCAGTTTATGAATTTCCGCCTTCGCCCCCACGTCGATGCCCCGGGTCGGTTCGTCTAAAATGATCACCTTCAACTCCTTCATCAGCCACCGGGCCAGCAGTACTTTCTGCTGGTTCCCGCCGCTTAAGTACATAATTTTCTGCTTTAACGACGGCGTTTTAATACTGATTTTATCTACAAACTCCCGCGCCCGTTTGTCCTCCGAAGCCTGCCGCATAAACCCGGCGGTGGAAAAGTCCGCCAGCGACGGAAGCGTCATATTATGGGTAACCGACATCTGCGGCACCAGCCCCTCCTCTTTCCGGTCTTCGGTAAGCAGTCCCATCCCCGCCTTTGTAGCGTGGGAGGTGGACCTTGGCCTGACCGTTTCTCCTTCCACCGTAACGCTTCCCTTCGTAACGGGGTCGAGGCCGAATACCGCTTTCGCGAGCTCGGTCCGGCCGGCCCCTAACAGACCGAACACACCGATAACCTCGCCCTTTTTCAGCTGGAAGGAGACATTTTTCAGCTTCTTTTCCGTCGATAGATTGGTTACTTCCAGAACAGGGGCCCCGGCAGGGTGCTCCGACTTTGGAAACAGGGTGGTTATCTCCCGGCCTACCATGTCTTTAACAATTTCACCGTTGTTGGTTTCCCCAATTTTCCGGTTCGAAATGCGTTTCCCGTCCCGGAGGACGGTAATGGTGTCGCAGATCTCAAACACCTCTTCCAGTTTGTGGGTAACATAGAGGATCCCGATCCCCATTTTTTTTAGCTTTTCGATCGACTGAAAGAGCGACCGGATTTCCTTTGGTGTCAGCGCCGACGTCGGCTCGTCCATAATGATGACCTTCGCTTCGTGGGACAGGGCCCGTCCTATTTCCACCATCTGCTGCTGTGAAATTGTCAGCGACCCTACCTTGGTCTTCGGACTCACGTCGATGCCGATGGAATCCAGGATCTCCGCCGTCCGATCGTACATCCGCTGCCAGTCGATTGCCCGCCCTTTTTTTAAGGGAAAAGACTCTAAAAACACGTTCTCCGCCACCGAAAGACCCTGAATCAGAGACAGTTCCTGAAACACCACCTTAATCCCCATGGTAAGCGAATCGTGGGAAGAGTTGATTTCTATCGGCTTCCCCTCAAAGAGGACCTCGCCTCCGTCCTTGACATACGTTCCCGCTAAAATCTTGATCAGCGTCGACTTCCCCGCTCCGTTTTCTCCGCAGAGGGCGCGAACCTCCCCCTTCGAAAGCGTTACCGACACATCATCGAGGGCCTTTACTCCCGGAAATTCCTTGGAAATGTTCCGTACTTCCAATATCGTGTTGCCTGTTTCAGCCATATACAATTCTCCCGCTAGGTGGTAATGATTTTCGCCCGGGCGTCTTTCCGCTTGTTGTCGATAAACACCGCGAGAATAATCACAACACCCGCTATTACAATCTGCAGGTCCTGGTTCCACTGCAGGATGATTATTCCGTTATTGATAACACGCAGTATCAATACACCGATAAGCGTTCCGATCAGCGTCCCTTCACCCCCTGCCAAACTCGTCCCTCCGAGAATAACACCGGCTATGACGGTCAGTTCAAACCCCGAGCCCGCGTTCGGCTGCCCCGAATTCATCCTCGAAACGAGAATAATACCCGCTACCGCCGCGAGCATGGAACTTGTCATAAAGGTCAATATTTTCAGCCTGTCCACCTTGATACCCGAAATTTGGGCGGCGACCATGTTGCCTCCCGTGGCGTACAATTTCCGCCCCGCGATTGATCGGTTAATGACAAAATAAAACACGACATACAGCCCCGCCATGACCAATATCGGTATAGGCAGAAACCCCACATAACCGTTGCCGAACATATAAAAGGAATTAAGATGATGATAATTCTGCACCGCCGCCATACTGTACATATATACACCGCCGCGTAAAATCATCATCATAGCTATTGTTCCGATGAGGGAATTCACCCCGAGTTTTGTCCGTACCAGCCCGTTCGCGATCCCCACAACGGCGCCTAACGCCAGCCCGGCAATAAATCCCGCGAAAAAACTACCCGTCTTGTTCGTGATGTCCATGGTTACCACTCCCACAAATGCCGCGAGGGAGCCGATGGACAAGTCCACTTCCCCCGTTATCAACAGCATCGTCATCCCGATTCCCGCGATAATCGCCATCGAACTGTCCCGGAGAATGTTCAGGATATTGGTAGAACTGAAAAACCGCGGCGACCCGATGGAAAACAGCACCGCTATCACCACTAACACGAGAAGCAGCATGATCTCGTTAAACAGGATCAGCTTTGTTCCGAACTTCAGGTTTTTTCGATCTGATTTAAGCACGCCCTACTCCTTACGCCGAGAAATATTACCACTCCCTGCTCAAAATGAACAGGGAGCGGCTCTGTTACATTTACATTACCGAGGGATTAATATTTACCGCACTCGTCTTCCCGCTCGATCTTGTTGACATTGTCCCAGTTGATCGACCGAACTTCACCGTCGAGGGTGTAGTATTTTTCGTAGGTTTCGGGAGTAACGGCAGCGGTCGCGGTTACAAAGTGTTCAGGAACTTCTTCGCCCCGGAACAGGGAAACCGCCATATTGATGCATTCGTAGCCCACATTTTCGGGGAACATACACGCTTCAACGCGGTAAGGTCCGCCCTCTTCGAAAGCATGGATAAACGCGTTTCCTTCACCGCCGGTGCCGCAGACAATTAAATCGTCTTCATCGAGGCCTGCGGACCGGTATGCCTGCAGTGCCCCGAGGGCCGAGTCGTCGTTACAGCCGTAAATAACATTAATGTCGGAATCGGCGGTAAGCGCGTCGGTTGCCACCTGCAGCGCCTGGTCTTTCAGGCCCTGACCGTCCAGTCTATGTACGATTTCCGCATCGGGATACACCGAAGTAAAACCGTCGTAGAACCCGTCTACCCGGAGAATACAGGGACGAAGCATGGGAAGGTCGATGGCAAGGATCCGGGCCGTGCCGGTGAACTCATCTTTAAATATTTTCGCTGTTTCCACACCGCCTTTGTAGCCGCAGTCGTAGTCGCAGATTGCAACCATCGTTTCCATTCCTTCAACGGAACTCGCCTCGATTACCAGAGGAACGCCTTCCGCTTTCGCTTTTTTAACGATAGGTACGGCACCCTTCTGTTCCGCCGGAGTAAGGATGATAACATCAACACCTTTTGCAATAAGGTCTTCCGCTAAGGAAACCTGCCTGGAAATGTCCTGGTTTGAGTCGACGATCTCCAGTTCTATCCCTAACTCTTTCGCTCGGGCCTCCATACCTTTCTGTACGTTCTGATACCATTCGTGCATCAGGTAGTTTCCGATCCAGCCTACCCGCTTCGGCATGTCGCCTTTTGCTCCGCTTTCTTTTTCTCCTCCGGCGAAAACCATTCCCGTTGCAAGCAGCAATACCGCGAGGGCAATCGCCAGGACCGTTAGTGTTTTACGTTTCATAAAACTCTCCTTTCTATTTGTTTTTCCTGTCCAACGGACAGTTTTTCCCTTTACCAAGCCGCTACGGCCTCCGTCTTCGATGAAGGCCGGTAGGGCGAATTGAAAAAATCCTGCATGACCAGGGCAATTCCGCCGTACAGATGAATGTCCTCTCCCAAACCAGATTTTTCAATTTTCACTTTGTGGGAAATGACGGAAAACGCCTTTTTCTCCACGTACTTCCTAATTTCCTCTACAACCATGTCCAAATTAATATCGCCGACATCGTTAGGACTGACAAAAATATATTCGGGGCTGAATATGTTTGCCAGGGAAACAGCTCCGATTCCTAAGAGCTTCCCCTGATACCTGACCGCCTGTTCCGCTTTTTTTTCTCCGGCATATGCCTTTTCAAACAGTTCCGCTATTTCCGAATATACATCCTCCCTGCGGACGGTATGCCACTTCTTGTCTGTATAGTTCTGCAGCAAATGGAGAAAACCGGCATACAACTCCAGGCACCCGATGTTGCCGCAGGGGCAGGCAGGGCCGTGTAAATCTACGGTAATGTGTCCGATTTCAGCCACAACGTCGTCCTCCCCCCGGTACAGCATGCCGTCGATAATTACACCGCTGCCAATGCCTACTCCGACGGAATATTCGACAAAGTTGGCAATTCCCCTCCCCTTCCCGAACCAGCCCTCAGCTAAAGCCGATACGTTCGAACAGTTATCGGCAAAAACGGGGATGCCGAACTCCTCCTCCACCAGCTCCCCTAAATGGATGGTACTCCAGTCGAAGGGAATGTCGCGGCGCGTCCCGGCTGCCGTCGAATACTCTTTTGTCTGCTCTCCGATTAAAATGCCCTTTTCGGCATTGATAGTACCTGGGGCGGAGACACCGATCCCGAGTATTCTGCTCTTGTCCGAACCTGAAGATTCAATCAGCTTTTTGATAAGCTGGATGACTTCGGCAATAAGAATATTATCTTCCTTTTCGAGAAGGTTCTCATGGACCTCTTCGCGCTGGTTTATTTCGCCTGCAAGGTCGCACACGGCGCCGGTAATGGAATACCGCCCCATGTGAAGGGTAATAATGCTGTACCGCTCCTTGTTGATGGCAAGAGAGATCGGTTTTCTGCCGAATGCTGTCCCGGCATCGTTTTTCCCCTGTTCATAGATAATTTCATCATTAATGAGGTCGGTTGTGATTTTCGTTATCGTTGCCTGGGTAAGTCCGGTCCGAAGCGCTATTTCTTTTCTTGAAATTAAACCGTTTTGCTGGATAATTTTCAGCACTAAGGCCCGGTTATGATATTTCACAAGTTTCGCGTTCCTACCTTTCGAACGGCTGCTCATCTTCCCACCATTATTTAATTAAGTAAAGTAATTATATAACAGCTTTTTTCTCCTGTCAAACCCATTAGAACCGAAAATTCATAAATTCTTCATACATCGCCTTGATGTTGTCCAACGGCGTGTCCCGTCCGATTTCACCGCATGCAATGACGCCTCCTTTCTCCGATCCCACATGGGTAAACACATTTCGGATATGCTGTTTCACCTCCTCCGGCGTCCCTTCAATTGTTACGTGCTGCCGGTCTAAATCGGTGCGGAAACAGATC
>CAYTSI010000069.1:0-15794 GCA_964440465.1 uncultured Spirochaetales bacterium | reverse complement strand
ATTACGGCGACCTTTTTTCCCGTGTCCGATCCCGGTTTTGGAAACCGCGGTTTCCCGGTTTCCGCCAATTCTGAATCTGAAATGTAACGCTTCATGTAGCAGATAGAAATGGGCTCGTCGACCCTGGTCCGTCTGCAGGCATCCTCACAGGGGCGGGGACAGACACGGCCTAATATACCCGGAAAGGGGGCCTGTTCCCGTATTAATACCGCTGCTTCAGCCTCTTGCCCCTCCCGGACCAGGGCCAAAAAGCCGCGTATATCGATAGATGAAGGACAGGCATCCTGACAGGGGGGCAGACAATCTCCGCAGTGGTCCGAAACGAGGAGAGAAAGGCACATCTTCCGTGACGCGTTCAGCTCATCCGATTCCACCGTAACTTCCATCCCTTCACGCGCCAGTGTCGCGCAGGAGGGGACCAGGTTTCCCTTCCCCCCTTCAACTCTCACGGCACAGACAAAACAACTGGTAAAGGGTTGTAAACTTTCCGAATGGCAGAGTGTCGGTATGTCATATCCCGCTATCCGGGCCGCGTCGAGAAGCGTTGACCCTTCCGGAACTGTTACCGCTTGCTTGTTGATTTTTACTGATACGTCAGCCATTACACTACCTCTATTGCATCAAATTTGCAGGTTTCCAGACACATTCCGCAGCGGGTACATAGTTCCGGATCGATAACATGCACTTCCTTCCGCCCGCCGGATATGGCCCCGGCCGGGCAGACCCGGGCGCAGGCGGTACAGCCGGTACATTTTTCCGCTTTAATCCTAATCGTTATCAGCGCTTTGCAGACACCGGCGGGGCATCTTCTTTCACGGATATGTGCTTCATACTCCTGCCGGAAATATTTCAGCGTCGTCACCACCGGATTCGGCGCAAGCTGTCCCAAACCGCAGAGTGATGTTTTCCGGATATGGTCCGCCAATTCCTCCAACAGTACCAGGTCCTCCTCTGTACCCTTTCCTTCGGTAATACGGACAAGAATCTCGAGCATCCGTTTTGTTCCGATTCGGCAAAACGTACATTTCCCGCATGATTCTTTCTGCGTAAAGGCGAGAAAGTATCTCGCCACATCAACCATGCAGGTCTTTTCATCCATTACCACCATACCGCCGGAACCCATGATGGCCCCTGTCGCATTAATCGAATCGTAATCGATCGGTGTATCGAACAATTCGGCGGGAATACATCCGCCTGCCGGTCCGCCCATCTGGACTGCTTTTATCGGCCGCCCCGTAGAGGAGCCGCCGCCGACTTCCTCGACAATTTCCTTAATCGTCAAACCCATGGGAACTTCAACCAAACCGCCCCGTTTAATTTTCCCCGCTAAGGCAAATACCTTCGTTCCGTAACTTTTGCCGTAGGAGTAGGAACTGTAAGCGTCCGCGCCCTTCAGCAGAATAAAGGGCACGTTTGCGTAGGTTTCGACATTGTTGATGTTTGTCGGCGATTCGTTAATGCCGGACTGTGCCGGAAAGGGGGGACGCAGCCGCGGCATTCCCCGTTTCCCTTCGATACTCGCCATCAGGGCCGTCTCTTCGCCGCAGACAAAGGCCCCCGCGCCGGCCTTTACTTTCAAGTGAAAGTCGAAACCGGAACCTAATATATTATCTCCCAAATAATTATGGTCCTTTGCCTGTTTAATCGCCTTATTAAGGCGCCTGATTGCCAGCGGATATTCCGCGCGGCAGTAAATGTATCCGAAATCGGCCCCGGTAGCGTAGGCCGCGATTATCATCCCTTCCATTACCGAATGGGGGTCGCCTTCAAGAATTGAACGGTCCATAAATGCCCCGGGGTCGCCTTCGTCGGCATTGCAGACGAGATATTTATGGTCCCCCTTTGCTCCCGCGAGGAAGGACCACTTTGTACCGGTGGAAAAACCGGCCCCCCCCCGTCCCCGGAGTCCCGATTGTATAACCTCTTCGATAATCTGTTCGGGTGTCATTTCTTCCACACATTTCCGAAGCGACCCGTATCCTCCGGCAGCCATGTATTCATCGATACGTTCCGGATTTATTACACCGCAGTTCCTGAGTACAATTTTCTTCTGCCGGCGGAGATACTGTTCGCTTTCCGCGGTATCGTCAATCTTGAATTCCTCCGGAAGCGTTCCCTTCCGGATTGATTCGACTACCGTGTCCGCGAAGGAGACGTCGACACCGCCGTAGCGGGTCCTTTTTCCTTCCCGCTCTATTTCAACAATCGGTTCGGCGAAACACATGCCGACACAGGAAGTTACGGACACCTCTCCTAAATCGGCCGGCACAATTTCTTTCAAACGATCGTACACTTCCTGTGCCCCCGCCGCTATGCCGCATGAACCTAAGCCGACAATTATCTTTGTATTACTCATCCTGATAACCTTTTACAATTTTTCTAATTTTATTTGCCGTCAGTTTTCCATACACCTTTTCGTCTATCATTACGACCGGTGCAAGGGAGCAGCAGCCGAGACAGGCGACAAACTCGAGGGAAAATTTCAGGTCGTCCGTCGTTCCCCCTTCTTCGATTCCTAGTTCTTCACTGATAGTGGATGACAAAATATCGGCACCGGACACATGACACGCCGTACCTTTACATACTTTAATGAGGTGCTCACCCGACGGAACAAAACGGAATTGGGAGTAAAAGGTAGCGACACCATACAAATCAGCGGCCGGAATGCCGCTCTCACACGCGACCGCTTCGAGTACGTCCTCCGGCAGATATCCGTGCCGTTTTTGTATTTCCTGGAGAAGCGGAATTGCCATTTCCGGTTCTCCGCCGACGGCACCGACTATTTCCCGGGCTTCCTTTATGTTTGCCTCATCACAATTACAGGTCACAGTTTTCCCCTTACGATTGGTATATAAAAGTAATTTTGCTACTATTTTGTATCATAGCTTATTGGTTATTTCAATGCAGCGTATTAATTTACAGTTCTTTCAGTTTCGCTAACAGTTCTTTTTTCGTACTTTCGTACTCTTCTTCCGTTATCGCCCCTGATTTTTTCAGTTCCTGCAGTTTCGCGATGGTTTCGACAATGTCTTCTCGTTCCGGATTTTTCCGTATTTCTTCCGCGACCGTTTTCCCCCGCTTGAAAAAATCCCGGAATTTATCTTTCATTGCTTCAACATCAAAATCAAACAGGGTGCCGCCCCCTTTAAAATGATGTTCAAAAATTTTTCCCAGGGCAAACGTTGAAGCACCCGCTAAGACAGCCATCGAACCGATTCCAAGAATTGTTCCGACTCCGGGGATTGCCTTGATAGCGCTTGCGCCGGCCCGCCCCAGTAAATTCCCGACGGTAGTACCAATCAATGCCGTTGCCAGCACTTTACCCCGTTCTCTGCTGTAATCCACATTATATTGATTCGCCAATTCCTTCATGAGGTCCAGCTGAATGGCAGTAACCGCCGCGATATCGACTACAGGAATTGGAATAGCGCCGGCAGCCATTGCAAACACTACATGCCGCCGAATTAATTTTTCAACATCTTCCATATATCTCCCCCATCTTTTATATTATTTATTAGTATATCACTTGCAGAAGGAGATAAATAGGTATATAAAACACAAAGGTCCCGAATAATGGTACATAAAACTGCAACTATTCGTAACAATATGGGCATCCATGTAAGGCCTACAGGTGTTATTGTCGACGCCATGCACAACATCCCTGCCCAGATACGCGTAACAGCCAAAGGAATTGAAAGCGACTTGCGAGATCACATCAGCCTTTTAGCGATGGGACTGTGCAGGGGAGACTCCATTGATATTTATGTTTCCGGCAGTAACGAGCAGGAAATTTGCGATAACATCGTTGAACTATTCGAACGCGAGTTTGATTTCCCTCCCCGTTCCTAACCGGTTGATTTATTGACAGCTGCAGATAGGTATGATAGGTTCCGGATCATGAGTATGTATTTCCGTTATGTATGGAGGATTTTATGTTAGTAGAGGGCAAAAAAGCGCTCATCACCGGAGGCGCGCGAGGAATCGGCAAAGAAATTGTCACAGCTTTCTTGAATGAAGGCGCTTCGGTATATTTTATCGACCTGCAGGAAAGCGAATTTATGTCCGAATATGAACAGCTTGCAGCCGCGGCCGGACAGTCTGTTGTTTTCAAACAGGGCAATGTTGCTGATGAAGAGGAAATTACCGCTGTTGTGGATGAAATTTTGAAAGAAAGCGGCGGAATCGATGTCCTTGTCAATAACGCGGGAATAACACGGGACAACCTTTTTTTCCGGATGTCCGCGAAAGAGTGGAACGATGTCTTAAGCATCAATCTTTCCAGCGCGTTTTACATTTCCAAGGTAATTGCCCGGCAAATGGCAAAACAAAAGAGCGGTTCAATTATCAATATCGCTTCCATCGTCGGAGTAATCGGCAATGCCGGACAGGCGAACTACAGCGCTTCGAAAGCAGGCATGATCGGTCTGACAAAGAGTCTCGCCAGGGAAATCGGTTCCAGGGGTGTCCGGGTAAACGCGGTAGCGCCGGGATTCATAAAAACGGCAATGACTGATAAATTGACTGATTCACAAAAAGAAGCACTTCTTTCTCAGGTCCCACTCAGCCGCTTAGGGAATCCGGAGGAGGTTGCGTCAGTCGTCCTTTTTCTGGCATCAGAATTAGCTTCATATATTACCGGAGAAGTGATTCAAATTACCGGCGGAATGGGGATGTAAGGAGGTTTGACATGAGAAAACGGGTAGTTGTAACAGGTTTAGGGGCTGTAACCCCCATTGGTAACAGCGTAGCCGATTTTTGGAAAAGTATACAGGAAGCTAAAAGCGGAATCGGACCTGCAACAAAAGCCGATGTGTCAAAATGCACGTCAAAGGTAGCCGGTGAAGTTAAAGATTTTGATCCGAAAGACTACATGGATAGAAAAGAAGCCAGAAAGATGGATTTCTACGCCCAGCTTTGTGTTGCTTCCGCCGCGCAGGCCATGAGCGACGCTGCCATCAAGGACGGTGATGTCGATCCCGAACGGTTCGGCGTTATTATCGGAAACGGAATCGGCGGACTGCGGAGTTTAGAGGAATCGTACTGGTCGCTCTTTGAGAAGGGAAAAGTACCGGTCATGGTTGTTCCGAAAATGATCAGCAATATCGGCCCCGGCCATATAGCAATTATTCATAACGCTCAGGGCCCCTGTTATTCCATCGTAACGGCATGCGCGTCCGGTACGGATGCCATCGGCAGGGCCGCTCAATGGATCCAGAACGGGACATCAGATGTCATAATTACCGGGGGAGCGGAATCGCCTCTTGTCGAACTTTCTTTCGGCGGTTTTGCCGCTATCCAGGCATTGAGCACAAAATACAACGATACCCCCGAAATAGCCAGCAGGCCCTTCGATAGAGACCGGGACGGCTTCGTTCTCGGAGAAGGGGCGGGCCTTATCATTTTAGAAGAATACGAGCACGCAAAGAGACGGGGCGCGACAATGTACGCGGAATACTGCGGTGCGGGCATGACATGCGACGCCAACCACATGACGGCCCCCCATCCGGAGGGAAGGGGCGCGGCGGCGGCAATGAAAATGGCCTTAACCGATGCCGGTATGCAGCCGGAAGATATCGACTATATCAACGCTCACGGAACATCGACACCGATGAACGACCCTATCGAGACAAAAGCGATAAAAAAAGCATTCGGCGATCACGCTTATAAGCTGAAAGTATCTTCGACAAAAAGTATGACCTCGCATTTAATCGGAGGAGCAGGGGGTGTGGAGGCTATTGCCTGTATAAAGGCGATTCAGGACCAGTTTTTTCCGCCCACGGCGAATCTGGACAATCCCGACCTGGAAAACGGATGTGACCTCGATTACGTTCCCCGCAAAGGGGTACACGGGAAAATCCGCGCCGCTCTTTCCAACTCTCTGGGCTTCGGCGGTCATAACGGTTGTATTATATTTAAACAGCTCGCGGAATAAAAAGGGGCTGTTCAGGATACAATCCCGGACAGCCCGTTCTTTATATCTTCTTTTTCCTATATCTTCTTTTTCAATTCTTCCACTTTGTCGGTCTGTTCCCAGGTAAAGTCCGGTCTGCCGAAGTGCCCGTAAGTAGCGGTTTTCTGGTAGATCGGTTTTTTTAAGTCCAGCGTTTTAATAATGCCGGCAGGGGTAAGATCGAAAACATCTCCTACCGCCTTTTCAATTTTTTCCTCGGGAACGGTGCCCGTTCCAAATGTATCAACCATAATTGAGACAGGAAAGGGTACCCCAATGGCATAGGCAAGTTCAACTTCACACCGTTCGGCAAGATCAGCGGCAACGATATTTTTCGCTACATAACGGGCCATATACGCCGCGGAGCGGTCTACTTTACTCGGATCTTTTCCGGAAAAAGCTCCGCCGCCGTGACGTCCCATTCCGCCGTAGGTATCGACAATAATTTTTCTGCCGGTCAGTCCGGCATCGCCGTGGGGTCCGCCGATTACGAAACGGCCGGTGGGATTGATAAAATACCGTGTATTCTCGTCCAGTAATCCCGTTGGTTCGAGGATGGGATTGACAATTTTTTTAATAATTTTTTCTTTCAGTTCTTCATATCCCACATCTTCATCATGCTGATGACTGATAACTACCGTCGTAATTTTCTTCGGTGTGTGTCCTTCATATTCAATGGTTACCTGACTCTTCGAATCGGGCCGCAGAAAGGTCAGTCCTCCGGACTTCCGAAGGTCCGCGGCATGTTCGAGCAGCTTGTGTGCGTAAAATATCGGAGCCGGCATCAATTGGGGTGTCTCTTTACAGGCAAAACCGAACATCATACCCTGGTCTCCCGCTCCCTGTTCTCCCTCATACAGTCCAGTTCCCGATACGCCTTGAGAAATATCGGGACTCTGTGAATGGACGGTACTGATAACGGCCATCGATTCAAAATCCAATCCGAATTCCGGATGGTCGTAACCGATTTTTTTCGCGACCCCCCGTGCTACTTCCTGAAAATCAACATACGTGTTTGTTGTAATTTCTCCGCCGATTAATACCATTCCAGTCGTAGTAAATGTTTCACACGCGACCCTCGATTCCGGATCATCCTGCAGACACGCGTCTAAAACCGCGTCGGATACCTGATCGCATAATTTATCAGGATGCCCTTCACTTACCGACTCGGATGTAAACAAATATTTGTTGTTAGCCACATTGTTCTCCTTCTCTATTTTTTTAGTACCGGTAATGTTCCGGTTTATACGGACCCTCTACCGGGACTCCTAAATAATCAGCCTGTTCCTGGGTTAATTTCGTTAATGTAACCCCTATTTTCTCTAAATGCAACCGTGCTACTTCCTCATCGAGTTTTTTCGACAGTCTGTACACATCGATTTCGTAATTGTCCTTTTTTTCCCACAAATCAAGTTGAGCTAAGGTCTGGTTAGAAAAAGAATTAGACATAACAAAACTGGGATGACCTGTCGCACAGCCGAGATTGACCAGCCGTCCTTCAGCGAGAAGAAAGATTGAGTTCCCGCCGGGGAATTCGTACTGATCAACTTGGGGTTTAATATTTTTCTTCTTTATTCCGGGAAAATTATTGAGGGCGTCAACCTGAATTTCATTATCAAAATGGCCGATATTGCAGACTATTGCCTGATCTTTCATTTTTGACATTTGCTCGGCAGTTATTACGTCCCTGTTTCCGGTTGTTGTAACATAAATATCACCTTCCCCGAGGGTTTCTTCAAGGGTAACGACTTCATATCCCGCCATCGCGGCCTGGAGCGCGCAAATCGGGTCGACTTCAGTCACCTTTACCCGCGCGCCGAACCCGACCAAACTCTGGGCCGAACCTTTTCCAACATCGCCGAATCCGCAGACAACCGCTACTTTGCCCGCCAGCATTACATCCGTCGCGCGCTTAATACCGTCAACCAGCGATTCTCTGCATCCGTACAGGTTGTCGAACTTGCTCTTCGTTACACTGTCATTTACGTTAATGGCAGGCACCAGCAGCGTTCCGTTCCGCTTCCGCTGATACAGCCGGTGGACACCGGTGGTAGTCTCTTCCGATACCCCTTTCCACTCAGCGGCAACTTTCTGCCAATGGTCCGGTTTTTCCGCGTGAATGTTCTTCAATAACGCCTTAATGACCTGTTCTTCCCGTATTTTCGTCGGTTCGTTTGCCCAGGAGTCTCCCTTTTCCAATTCATAGCCCTTGTGGATCAACAGCGTGGCATCACCGCCGTCATCAACCACTAAATTCGGGCCCTTGTCTTCGGGAAAGGTCAGAGCCTTATAGGTACAATCCCAATACTCCTGCAGGGTTTCACCTTTCCATGCGAATACCGGTACTCCTTTCGGATTATCCGGCGTACCCCCGGTTTCCGGCCTTCCCACGACAACAGCCGCCGCCGCGTGGTCCTGGGTTGAAAAAATATTGCAGCTTGCCCACCGGACATCAGCACCTAATTCCGTAAGGGTTTCAATTAAAACCGCGGTTTGAATGGTCATGTGCAGGGAACCGGTTATCCGGGCGTTTTTCAGCGGTTTGTCTTTCCCGTACTTTTCACGGATTGCCACTAATCCGGGCATTTCCTTTTCAGCTATTTCTATCTCTTTTCTGCCCCATTCGGCAAGAGAGATATCTTTTACGTTATAATCCATTGTAAACTCCTTATAAAGATATCAAAACTATACAGAGAATTACAACGGGATACAACAAAAATCAACTTTGCATCATTTTTTTCAACTAACCGTTGATATTTAATACGAATTGGCCCGATAAATAACCCGGACCTGCTTATACAGTCCTTCCCCTTCACTTTTTGTATCAATATCATCCATATCATTCAGTGCGGTATGGACAAGTCTCCGTTCAAAGGGGTTCATGGGTTCGAGAAGACGGGAACCCCGGCTTTTCCGGACCTGTTCCGCTGTTTTACGGGCCATTCGCTGCAGAGCTTCCTCCCGTCTGCTTCTGTACCCTTCCGCGTCAACGATAACCCGCTTGTCTTCTCCGATTTTTCCGGCATATACATTCGTTACAAGCTGGATGGCATCAAGATTTTTTCCTTTTTTTCCAATTAATATACCGGAACTGGAGGACTCAATATTAAGAATCAGTTTCTGTTCACTGTCTCCGATAATACTTACCGTTCCGGAATAACCCATCTTTTCTATAACGGTTTCTAAAAACGAGATGATACTTTTTTGATCGTCATTGGTAATTTTCAGGCCCGCTTCCTCCATCTCCTCTGAAACGTGGACCCGTATTTTCACAGTCCCTTTTTTAAATATCAGGCCTTTTGTTGAAGTTTCTACTATTTCAACATCGAATTCTTCTCTATCGATGCCAAGACCATCAATGGCCCTGTCGATGGCCTCCTTTTCGGTTTTTCCTTCGAATTCTCTATACATCTCTTTTTTCATTTTTCTTCCTTCCGCTTTTTTATTTTGCTGATTGCCCACTGCTGAATTACCGTTAAGAGGTTCGTTACCGTCCAGTATAAAATCAATCCGGAGGGAGCATCGTAAAGCATAAAAAAGAACACAAGCGGCAGCGCGTAGGTCATAATTTTCATATTGCCCTGACTGGACGTACTAGGAGTCTGCATCAATTTACTCGAAATCAACTGGGTCCCGACAAATAATATCGGCAGCAGCCGAAGATCACTTCCAAGCAAAGGAAGGGACGTAGGTGCAAAATTCCATATTGATTCGGGAGATGAGAGGTCATCTATCCAGCCGGGAATAAAAACAGCACCCCGCAAATCGAAATGGGAATTAAGGAGGCCGTACAGCGCGATAAAGATCGGCATCTGCAGTAACAGCGGAAGACAACCGCCTAAGGGACTGACTTTATTCTTTTTATACAACGCCTGTATTTCCTGATTCATTTTTTGCGGATTATCTTTATATTTTTCCCGTATCTCCTGAATTTTCGGATTCAGTTCCTGCATCCTGCTGGTTGAATCGTAACTTTTCCGGGTTATCGGAAATACCACAATTTTTATTACAATGGTAAGGAGGATAATCGCGATACCGTAATTCGGTATCAGGCGGTAAAACGCCAAAAGGATCCATTTCAAGATACTCTCGAGCCATCCAAGGATCTTACTTCTGTCAATGGCCTTTTCCAAATCATAATCGGGGTTATTGTAACGGGCCATCTCTTTTTTAAGGTTCGGACCGGCATATATCCGGTAAATGTCCGTATTGTTGGAACTTTTTATAACAGGCCGGGTAAGGAACATCTGCGACCCTACCGGCAGCCCCGACAGGGCCATTTGATAAAAGGTAATCTCATAATTTGTAGCGTCCGGAACAACGATAATAGAAAAATATTTGCCCGTTATTCCCGACCAGAGCGCCCGTTCTTCAAGATAACTGATGCCGTCCCTGGACATCCGCAAATTTTTCTTCTTCCCGTCGGAATAATACACATACTTTCGAAAGGCCCTTCTTCCGTCGAGTTTTTCAAATTCCGGTCCTATCTGCGGACCAATTTGTAAAGAATACGCTGTTCCTCTATCATCTAAGTTCGGATATTCGTTCATGCTGTTTTCAATGGTAACCTGCAGCTCAAACATGTATTCCCGAGGCATAAAAACGTACCGTTTCTTCAGCGTGAAGATGTCTCCTTTTCCTCCGTTCTTCCCGGGTGCGTAAAATTTTCTGCTGAATTCGTACGAATCAGGACCAACCTGGGTATATTCAAAGACCGCATCAACCGGTTCAACATTCGGCCTTCCGAAATGGACCTCAAAAGCGTCCATTTCAGATTCTCCGCGGAAAATCATATCCACCGGTTTTCCATTTTTCTCGAGATGTTCCTTCAGTTGAAGTGATCGTATTGTCCCGCCTTCGGTTGAAAACGTGATTCTGTAAAAATCCGTTTCTTCTACAATTTCTCTATTTTCAAGATCTTTGTCGGCTTCGGCCGGTTCTACCTCATCTTTTTGAACGGAAACTAACGCCGTCGGGCCCGCTTCCGTTTCTTCCACGGCCGCCGCCTCGGGCTCCCGTTCCCGTACATCCTGCTCTGTTATTCCGCTTTCCTGCTTTCTATTTTCCGTTATCCTGCTCTGTATGAAAAAGCCGATAGTTATTACAACGACTGCAACAACAATTGCAAGCAATGTCTTCTTATCCATGAGTAACTCCTGATTTATTAATCAACAAATGGACCTGAGCCTTTCTTTGTTCAAAAGAATAATCACCGGGATAAAGGAAAAAGAGAAAATCATACCCTTTACTCTGAATTGATCCTTTTATTTCCCGATAAATTTCACGTATCCATCTTTTATTTTTATTTCTGATAACGGCTTTTCCGAACTTTTTCGTCAAGGTAACCGCGAAACGGTTGTAGGAATAATCATTACCGGTCCAATACAGACGCGCGCCTTGACAGGATTTTACCTTCCCATTTGAAAAAATCCGCCGAAAGTCGCTCCTTTTTTTTACACGCTCTTCTTTAGTAAGGCTTTTTTTCATCCGCTACGGAGAGTTTTTTTCGGCCTTTTCTCCGTCTTCCGCTGAGAACTTTTCTGCCGCCTTTTGTTTTCATTCTGGCCCGGAAGCCGAATTTTCTGTTTCTCTTCATTTTGCTCGGCTGATATGTTCGTTTCATATAGTAAACTCCTCTAAGTTATTGTCTATTAAGGTGTTACAGTATACGTTTTCTTACTTTGCATTGTCAATTGTTTTTAGAAACAGTTTTATCCCTTTTATCTCTAATTCAGGGTAATGCTGATGTATTTTTTTAACTATCATTTTTTCCTTCATCTGCAGCCGCTGCATCCATCCGGGATGGTCCGCGTCAACTAACAGATATCCCTGTTCAATATCCCGGATAACCGCATGCGCGGCTATGTCCTGTCCGGCAAAGTCCTTCCATTCTTTGAAGATACCTAAAAACTTCGAGTTGTCGGTAACATCCGCGAGAATTTGCTGTACTAATTCACCCGCTCTTTTCATAATTCATTTTACCATCTTGTACCTTGTAAATCAGTGTCTTTTTTTCTGGATAAAAACGACGATAGTTCTCTTCCGGAAGAAATGTAAAAAAGGCCTGGTCAAAATCAGGCAACGCTTCTAAAAAAGTCTCTTTTTTTCTTCCATCCAATTCTAACAAGACATCATCCAGTAATAAAATAGGTTTTCTTCCTGTTTTTTCTGAAAAAAAGACTGCCTGTGCCGCCCGCAGGGTTAGCGCGGCAAGGCGAAATTGTCCGGTCGATGCCGTTGCCGCGAAATTTTTACCGTTTTTCCTAAAAAGAAACCTGTCCCGGTGAGGTCCCGACGTAGTAAACTGACATTCCCTGTCACTGCACCGTTTTTTTTCCAGTACCTCGAGAACCGCTCCTGTATCTTCGCAGCCCTTCCACGAAGGGCTGTAACCAATCTGAATGGATGAATCATGATGTATTTGTTTGTATACATCATGAAACGTACTGTTAAATTCCCCGATTGTTACTTTCCGTTCCTCCTGAATAATCCTCCCGTATTCCGCGAGCTGGACGTCGTAAATATCAAGGTTTCCAATATTTCCTTCTTTTAATTCCGCGTTTCTCATTTTTACAATTTTATTATAGTGCCGAAGAGAATCAATAAACGCCGGTTTATACAGACTCATCACCTGATTAAAAAAGAAACGTTTCCGTTCCGGTGCTCCTTTTACAAATTCAATATCGTCATGCGAGAAAACAATGCACGGAACATTCCGGACAAGTTCTTTTCTGTCTTTTATTTTTTTTCCGCTTACCGTTATTTCTTTTTTCTTTTCCTTCATACTAACTGCTATGGTTAATCTGTCCGCTTCCGTTGTATTCTCAAATTCTCCGTAGACCGACATCTCCTCCTTTCCCTGGGCAACAAGAACAGCATTGTTATTCGTCCGAAATGAAGAGCCGAAACACAACAGATAAATCGTCTCTAGAAAATTCGTTTTTCCCTGTCCGTTTTCACCTACGAGGAAAACCACTTCAGCTTGTGTGGATATTTTATCAGAAAAGAGATTTCTAAACTGATACGGGTATATTGAAAGAAACCCCATTAATCAATCTGCATAGGCATGACAATATGCAGATATTCTTTTTGAGGCTCCGAGACAACAGTTATTGCTTTCGATTCGTCCGAAAAAAGTATTGAAATTTTTTCCTCTTCAATTACTTTTAACGGTTCCTCGAGGTATAAATAATTTAACGCAATACTTGTTTCAGAACCTTTATAATCGCAGGGAATTTCTTCTTTCGCGCTTCCAATCTCACTCTCTTCCGATTTTAGAAGAATAATGTCTTCATTCACGGTTAAGTAAATTCGCCTCGATTTTTGTTCAACTAAAAGTGAAACACGCCGTAAGGCTTCGAGAAGCGGCTTTTTATCTAACCGTATCGTATGCGGCTGTTGTTCAGGTATCACTCTGTTATAATTTGGAAATTGCCCGTCGATAAGATTTGAAAAAATATGCTGATTATCAAACCGGACAAAAATATACTTTTCCGAAACAGCTATTTTCACTTCTCCTTCCCCGGAGGAAAGTTTTTTTACAAGGCCGAGTACTTTCGGAGGAATAATAACCGGAGAAAAATCAGATATAGTTCCGCTTACCTCTTTTCTGATATACGACAATCTTCTTCCGTCCGTTGCAACCATTACTAAAGAAGTATCCTGTTTCTCAAAATAGACCCCATTCATGAAATACCGTGTTTCATCATCGGAAACAGCGAATACCGTCTGTGTTATCATTTCTATAATATCTTTTTGCGGCATAGAAAAATACTGATCTTCCGAAATACTCTGCAGTTCCGGATACTTATCGGAAGCAATACTTTTTAACTGGAAGTCGATCTTTTTCGTTGTCGGCCGGATAATTAAGCGGGAATCCTGCTGTTCAAACTCAACTTCTCCGTCGGGAAGAGAACGGAGAATTCCTAAAAATTTATCACAAAAAACGGTAGTACTCCCCGATTCACTCACGTCTACGGGAATGTGCGTTTCAAATCCGACTTTCAAATCTGTTGCCTTAATTGTGAGAGTGTTATTGTCAGCTTCTAAAAGAACATTAGAAAGAATGGACAGTACATTTCTCGATGAAATAATTTCCTGAGCAACGGCAATTTCCCTTGCAAGGGTGTTTTTATCACATATAAATTTCATATCAGGCTCCTTACCTAATATATATAAATTTTAGTAGTAGTATTCGTAAGGACTGTTATTTTGTGGATAACACTCCTTATTGTATATTCTACAAAAAAATATATTTCTCATAACTTATCCTATTTATGCACAAAACAGCAACAATATCCACACCTTTTTTATGTATGCCCAATCCGTCCACAACACAATAACAGAATTTTACGTTTTTGTACCATATTCCTTTATTGTTTTAATTAAATGCTGAAGAGTTGGTTCAAGGGTAGGATCGGTCCTCATTCTATTATCTACTCGCTGGCACGCGTGCATGACAGTTGTATGGTCTCTTCCACCGAATTCGAGGCCCACTTCCGTTGTTGAAAGTTCCGTCATTTCCCGAACGATAAACATAGCTATTTGACGGGGAAAAACAATTGCTTTTGTCCTTTTCCTCCCCCGGAGGTCATTGTGTGACAAGCCGAAATATTCGGCAACGACCCGCTGAATCATTTCTACGGTAATATTTGAATGCCGGGGACTTGAAAAAACATCTTTTAGCTGCTGCTGGGCAATATTGAGGGTTATCTTTTTATTAACGAGGTCCGCGTATGCAATCAATTTTGTAAGGGCCGATTCAAGGTCACGGACGTTGGTGGTAACATTATTGCAAATCAATTCAATAACGTCGTTGGGAATATCTACCTTTTTATCTTCAATTTTCTTTTTTAGAATTGCAAAACGGGTTTCAAAATTGGGCGGCTGTAAATCGACATTCAGTCCCCGTTCAAAACGGTTTCTCAACCTGTCCGACAGGTTTTTTAATTCCGAAACGGGCCGGTCGCAGGTGAAAACCAGCTGTTTATTTGCCTCGTAGAGGGCGTTGAATGTATGAAACAATTCTTCCTGAGTTTCAGGTTTTTTCTGGAGAAAATGAATATCATCAATTAAAAGGATGTCCACAGACCGGTATTTGTTTTTAAATTTATTCATATTTTTTCCGTGGAGAGATTGAATAAATTCGTTGGTAAAGGTTTCTGCTGTAATATAGACGATTTTGATGGTATCAAAGTCCTGATAGGAGGAGTGCCCGATTGATTGAATGAGATGGGTTTTTCCTAAACCGACGCCGCCGTAAATAAGACAGGGATTGTAAGCTTTTCCGGGATTTTTCGCGATTGCTATTGCCGCGTTTGCCGCGAAGGAATTATTTTCTCCGATAACGAAATTCTCAAAGGTATACTCTTTTTTTAATTGCGGATGAACCTTTTTTTGTTTCGGGACGGCATTTTGTTTTTGTACCTGTTTCGGTTTTGCCGCGGCCTGCGCGCCTTTTTTTACTATCATGTCGATTTTTATACTGTTGCCTGAAAGGTCCAATAGCTTTGTTTCTATTACATCCAGATACCGCTGTTTTACCTGGTCTTTGTAAAAGGAGGACGGTACAGACAGTATTATTTTCTGTTCTTCCGAGCTGTCATAATAAATATTGTTGAACCACATGAGAAATTCCTGTTCTGAAAGTTCGAGTTTCAGCTGGTTTATCGTCTCTTTCCAGAAAACTGAATAGTCCCATACCGTCTCATTCATACAAATTACCTACTTTTCATCAATATATTAACAACTTATCCACAAAATGGTGTTGGAGAAATTGGAAATAATCGCAACTATAAAAAAAACTTTTGGTGCTTTAAAATACTCACAATTACATAATTCCTTT